>NZ_CP054570.1:2282500-2358846 GCF_013343115.1 Streptococcus sanguinis | reverse complement strand
AACATCTTAGTTGCTTTTTATTTTAAAACAACTATATTACGGAACATCACAGTCTTGATTAACAAAAGGATACAATATAATGACTGATTGTGAAAATGAAGCCAGCTAGCTTTTGATCTCAGTTTTACGCTAGCAAAAATCTCTGCTCCACAAGGAACAGAGATGAAATTTTATTTCTTCTTGGCACGGAAGGCAATGAAGCCTACCAAGCCTACTAGAGCTACTCCAGCAGCAATCATGATCCAGCTAGCATTCTCACCCGCTTTAGGGAGAACTTTCTTGGTTCCAACATTAGAGGCATTTCCTCCGCCACTACCATCGTCTGATTCGATGATCACAACAGTGCTTCCTGTACTGCTGCTTGAGCTAGAAGTCGTGCTACTGCTGCTTGAGCTACTTGAACTAGAGCTGCTCTTAGAGCTATTGTCCGAGCTAGGTTTCGGCGGTTGCGGAACTCCTGGAACTGGTGTATTGGTAATGTTCATACCATCAACAGTAGCTGTATAACCAATAAACACGGTCTTCAGTAACTGAGTAGACAATATCTTTTCCATCTGCGCCGGTCGCTGGCAAGTCAGTAAACTCATACTTCCACTCGCCTGCGCATTTGGACCGACTTCCTTAGAAGCAACTTCAACACCGTTAGCATAGAGACGAACCGTAATCTTGTCTGGACGTTTGCCATCTTTATCATTGTCGTCATTCCAAGTCTTGGTCCCTGAAGCGGTAATCAAGCCTGACGGTTGGTAAAGTCTTTGTAAATAATACCAGAACCATAATTCTTGAGCTGAGCGGCATTGACCTGAATCTCTTCATCTGACAGTTGGTAGCCTGCTGGTGCCTTGGTTTCCTTAATCACATAATGCTCTTTAATCAAGTTGCTGAAAGAAGCAATCCGTTAGCATCGCTAGTTGCTTTTTGAACAACAGTCACACCATCTTCATCGTACAATGTGAATTCAGCACCTGCCAAAGGTTTACCAGCTTCATCTTTCTTAGTCACCTGTACACCATAGATATCCCCATGTGCATAGCCGTTTGCACGTTGGTAGCGGACAGCAACCGAAGATTTTTGCTCTTCAATATTATCTGCTCGCAAGATAGCATCATTCGGGAAGACTGTTCCGTCAGCCGGAATTGTTGGGAAATTAACACGGTAGCGACATAGAAGCCTTCATTAGCACCGATATGTCCCATGTTAATGTAAAGGAGCGCTTGTCAGCCGCAAGATTAATCGTGTAGTTTCCTGTCACATCCTCGCGCTGCTGGCTTAGTCGGTAAGAGTTATCAGCTGGGTCAACAACCCATGAACCTTTAAGGATTTGGAAGCTGTTAAGATCTATTTCTCGGTATTAAAGCCAGAGTATCTGAAATAACAACATTATCCAGTTCTTGATTTTGTTGGTTGATATTCAGGCTGTAAGTAATGCTCTTGATATTATCCGCATTATTCCAGCCGTATTTTATGAAAGTATAAGGAGTTGCTTGGCCAGGAAGACCTTTGTAGTCAATTTTCCCATACTCAATGATCTTCTTGCCAACGATAAGTTTCAGAGGGATTGAGCCTTTATCTCGAACCACATTATGGTCAACACGAGCTAAAAGGTGAACTTTTCCTTCAATATGAGAGCGAGTCAGGACATAGTCTGTATAAGTCAGTGTAAGCTGCTTAGAGCTTGCATCAACCACAGCTGTCGCTACGAGATTACCGTCATCATCTTTGACTTCAAAATCAGCTCCCTCCAAGGCAAACTCAACAGGAAGGCCAATGGTAGTAGTATCTCCTGGCTGAACCTTGCCGTAATTGAAGGCAAAGTTTGCATCAATTTGAAATTTTTCCCAAGGGGAAAGGCTGTCAGTCAGTTCTTCACCCTTCTGATTGTAGACATTGATTGATGTGATAACATCATCTACCGTGTTTAGCTCTGGCAGATTGACTGCTAGAAAACAGGCTAAAGAGGAGCACAAAGGCTACTGAGAAAAAGCGCGCAATAGTATGAGATATTTTTTTCATAAATAATCCCTCCTTTTTTCCTTTTTTCCTTTTTACTGAACATGTAAAAAACATTAAGATTTCTTTACATTTCCAATTTACTACATATATTAGACTAGCATACGATTGACCATAAGTCAACTATTTACCTTTACCAGTTCAGCTTTTGTCGACAATGTGTAAACCAGTTTATTTCTCCAAAAACCTTGTCATATAAGAATTGAAAACCGTTTCCTCCGTCATCTTCTTGTATTTCTTTGAAACAAAAATGTAATATTTGGATGCATAATAAATGAACAAATATGAATTATATGACCACAATATTCATATAAATAAATTTGTTTTTTAAAAACAAGCATAATTTATTAAGGCTTGCTACATAACTAGTCACAATAAAAAACTGAACAAATCTGCTCAGTTTTTTGTTTGTGTAAATATAAGATAAAGATTATATCTAATTTATAGAAATATATAATCCCGTTATTTTTCTACATCATACCGCCCATCATGCCTGGATCCATAGCTGGAGCTGGGCTAGCTGGTTCTGGTTGATTAGCTACTACTGCTTCGGTTGTCAAGATAAGACTGGCAACAGAAAGGGCATTTTGCAAGGCTGAACGAGTCACCTTAACTGGGTCAATGATTCCAGCCTCAATCATGTTAACCCATTCGCCAGTCGCAGCATTAAAGCCTGTACCAACTTCAGAGTTTTTCAGACGGTCAATGACGATTGAACCTTCAAAACCTGCATTCAGAGCGATTTGACGGACAGGCTCTTCCAAGCGCGGAGAACAATGTTGCGACCAGTTGCTTCATCCCCTGCCAACTCAAGACCTGCAACAGCGTCCAGTACGTTGATATAGGCAGTACCCCCACCTGAGACGATTCCTTCTTCTACCGCTGCACGGGTTGCGTTAAGGGCATCTCAATGCGGAGTTTCATTTCTTTGAGTTCTGTTTCGGTTGCAGCTCCGACCTTAATCACAGCTACACCACCGGACAATTTAGCCAGACGTTCTTGCAGTTTTTCACGGTCAAACTCAGAAGTGCTGCTTTCAATCTGTGACTTAATGACTGCCACACGGTTAGCAATGGCTTCTGGATTGCCAGAACCTTCCACAATCACAGTGCTGTCCTTATCAACAGTGACTTTGGAAGCTTGTCCAAGCGCTTCAATCGTAGCGTCCTTGAGCTCTAAACCAAGGTCATCTGTAATCACTGTACCGCCCGTCAGATAGCGATATCTTCCAACATAGCCTTGCGACGATCACCAAAGCCTGGTGCCTTGACAGCTACAACATTAAAGGTTCCGCGAATCTTGTTAAGAACCAGCGTTGGCAGAGCTTCACCATCTACATCATCTGCGACAATCAAAGCGGACGATTGGTCTTCAAGATATTTTCCAATAATGGCAGAATCTCTTGAATGTTAGAATTTTCTTGTCAGTAATCAAGATGTAAGGATTGTCCAGTTCGGCTACCATTTTTTCATTGTCGTTACCATATATTGAGACAAGTAGCCGCGGTCAAACTGCATCCCCTCAACTACATCCAGCTCAGTTTCCATTCCTTTGGACTCTTCAATGGTAATAACGCCATCATTGCCAACTTTTCCATAGCTTCAGAGATGTACTCGCCGACTTTCTCGCTGCGAGAAGAAACGGCAGCAACCTGAGCAATAGCTTCCTTGTTGGAACTGGTACTGAGTTAGATTTCAGGGCTTCAACAGCTGTCGCAACGGCTGCTTCAATCCCGCGGCGGATACCAATTGGATTAGCACCAGCTGTAACATTTTTTCAGCAACGTAGAGATTTTTACCATTTTCACGTACGCCGCCCAAAGCAATCAGTTTAACATTGCTCTTGCTCATTTTTTCTCCTATTCAATTTTCAGAACCTTACTTTTATCAAAGATTCTTTATTTTATTACTAACGGTCCTTGGCTAGCCAAGTCGAATTACAGTCTTTGCAAACCTTAGGTTTGCATATCTAAGCTATTATAGCATTTTTTCAACCTTTTTTCAAAGTCAAGCGTGCCTTCTTAGCACCCTCTACCACAAAAAAACGACCTCTAGCTTTACTCGGCTAGAGGTCTGGTTTACTTCGCTGGTATGAGAGCAATCAGTTCATCCAAGGTGTAACTGAATAACAATTTTTTGATTTATTGTTTTTATTATTTTTTATAAACTTTTAATTCCTTCAACCGCTAATGATTTTCTTTTTATCTTAGCATTGGAAATCTCTATAACATAATAAAGCACTATTGATTGAATTCTCGAAGTTTGAAAACCATCTAAAAGCTTCTACTTTCTATACTATCGTTACAATCAGGCAAGCTAAGCAGGCCTGTCTGACAATTCAACCAATATGTCAAGTAAAGCAACTACTTATGTATTACAAACAACTATACCAACAAAGTAAACTTAAAAGCGAATGAATTTGGTTTCCTTTCTTTCTATTTCCTTAACTCTATTATAGTACTCTATCCAGATTTTTGCAAGCGTTTACAACTAAGAAATTAAAAAACTTTTTAGCTAAGAAAAAAGAAAGGAGACCTTAAAATGATCTCCTTTAAATTCTAGATAATTTTTATCCGTGACTATAGCTAACAAAGACTTTTTATAAGGAAATCAACTATTGGTTTTATTTATCGTCTTTTTTAACCATATTTTTAACGCCTTCGATGGCGCCTTCAACAGCATCTTTGGCATCTTCTGCAACTTCTTTAACTTTAGAAACTACTTTTTCAGCAGCTCCTTCTTTTTCTGTTTTTTTATCACCAGTTAATTTGCCAAGGCCTTCTTTAACAGAACCTTTAGCTTGGTTGAATTTTTTCTTCTGTAGACATAATTAATACCTCCGTTATTAGTTTCAATTTTTAAAGCAATGAAAGAATATAAGAATTCCTAATTTTAGTGAGAGAATTAACGAACGCGAGCTTTTTCACTTGATGCAGCGTCTTTAACAGCCTCTACACCATCGCCAACTTTTTCTTGAACAGCTGAGAAACCGCCGCTAATGCCAGATTTTGCTTTTTCGAATTGCTCTGAAGCAAATTCACCTGTTGATTCAGCAACATCTGTCACTCGGTCTTGAAGGCTTACTGAATCCGCTTCGTGTTGTTCTTTCGTTTTAATATCAACAACATTGACATTTACTTCAACAACTTCCAAATCAGTCATCTTAGAAACTTCTTCTGCAACGACTTTCTTGATTTCTTTGTATAAAGCTGGAACATTCTTTTGATATTCTGCAACCACATTCAGGTCAACAGCTACTTGTTCTTTACCAACTTCAACATTGACACCATGAGTGACATTGTCAGAGTTGACCAATTTATCTTTATGTTAGAGAAGAAGCCACCGTCAACAGCCAGCAAACCTGAAACTTTCTCTAAAGAGAGACCGATAATTTTTTGAATGACCTTATCATCATAAGTTAATTCACCTTTTACTTCGTGAACTTCTTGAGCAACTTCTTTTTTAGCAACATCTTTAACATCTTTATTTGACATGTTAAACTCCTTTATTTTTATTTAAATATATTATTTTTTTGAATATAATATCCAATTCCTGCCCCTAGAGTAGCGCAAATCAAGACAAATAGAGTCTTAAAGAAGCCAAAGGATAGGATAAAACACGCTAGAATAATGCCTGCTAATCCAGACAAGATTGGATATTGATATTTTTAAACCATTCCATTTTTACTTCCTTACTTTACACGACTAGTAGTTTTTTAGCCGCTTCTTTTGGCTTGAAGTCTGAGACAGAGATTTTAAGCTTGACATTATGATTGATTCCGAAGAATTCTGTCAATCCAGACGCAATTTCTTCTTGAATCAACTGACTTCTCTTGATGATGTTTTCCGAAGGAACGATTGCGCCTTTAACGGAAAACCATGCATTTGTTTTTACGGCTATTTACTGAAACTGTAGGATCTTTAATTAAACCGTGTTCTGTTAACAGACTACGAACAAAACCTTCAATTGCTGAATTTTCAGCATCAGTTTCCCATCCGCATCAGCTAGCTGAATTTCCAAACGTCTCTTAGGATAAAAAGCTATCACTAACATCAGTAGTAAGATTAAGCTTGCTAAAACCACAGTGCCCCAGAAAACATACTAGAAGATAGTAGCCCACAAAAGGAATCTGCTTCCAAGTGAATAACTTCCAGCTAAATAACTGGAGCCCAGACCGCTGACTTTATGAAGTCTAGCAAAACAGGAATCAAAATTGTCAAGATTAAAATACAGAAAATAAGGGAAAGTATTTTTCTTGATTTTGACATATTGAATCCTCACATCATTAATTTTAAATTGTATTTTGAACGTAAAAAGACAATTTATGCCTTTTTACCTACAAAAAATGATACAACAGCTACTACAATAACTGCACCAATGATAGAAGGAAGCAAGGCCATACCAGCCAAACTAGGACCCCAAGTTCCCAAAAGTGACTGACCGACAGCAGAACCAACTAAACCTGCAACAACGTTTGCAATAACACCCATTGAGCCGCCTTTTTTAGTGATTGATCCAGCAATAAGACCAATAAGACCTCCAACAATATAGACCAAAGCATATTGATTCTCCTTTCTAATTTTTTCTAAATCAAAATTGTTTAATAATATTTTTTACTATTATTTTTTGATTAACATAATTATATAATTTTCCAACTTGGAACATAATAATTCAACTTGGTTTTCTTTCCGTTTATCTGTACTATAGATACGCAAAGATAAGAATTCCTTGTTCTATAGGCTTTTATCAGCATTTTAGATATATTTTAGAGTTGTTAAACGAGGTTAAATGCATAAAATATGGTATAATTGCCTGATAATAAAAACACTATATAAAGAAAGATAATATTTTAATGCGAGAATTACTGTCTAAAAAGAGCCACAGGCAATTAGAACTATTAGAACTACTATTTAAAACAAACGCTGGTTTCATATTTCTGAACTGGCTGAACTATTGAATTGTACAGAACGTTCAGTAAAAGATGATTTATCCCATGTCAAGTCTGCGTTTCCTCAATTGATTTTTCACTCGTCCACTAATGGTATACGTATCATTATACCGATGATAGTGATATTGAGATGGTGTATCACCATTTTTTAAGCATTCAACCCATTTTTCAATTTAGAATTCATCTTCTTTAACGAAGGATATGAAACTGAGAGTCTTGTAAAGAGTTTTATATAAGCTCTTCCTCACTCTATCGTATAATCAGTCATATAACAAAATCATAAAAAAACAATATAATTTTAAAATTAGTCTCAATCCTGCTCGGATTATTGGAGATGAGATTGATATCCGTTATTTTTTGCACAATATTTTTCGGAAAAATATTATTTTTTTGAATGGCCCTTTACAGATTTTCAGTAGAACCTTTGTGTAAGCTGTTAGCACTGGTCTATAAAGAAACTGCATTTCCTGTCAATTTCGCAACTCAAAGAATGTTAAAATTGCTCCTGGTTACAAATTTAT
Source organism: Streptococcus sanguinis (assembly GCF_013343115.1). NCBI lineage: Bacteria > Bacillati > Bacillota > Bacilli > Lactobacillales > Streptococcaceae > Streptococcus > Streptococcus sanguinis. Next base: position 2,351,368 of record NZ_CP054570.1, on the reverse strand, counting down.
ACCGAATAAAGTTTGGTCATTTCTGGAAGTTGAGAAAGATTCTTTTAACAATCAATTGTTAGAATCTTTATGCAGCAGAAGGAATCGAGACATTGTAGCGAGCTTTGATTCTGAATATCATATCTCTTTGAATAAAGAAGTGATAGGTCAACTATTTGTCTCCTATTTTCAAAAAATGTTTTCATTGATGAAAATCTATTATGAGCTGCGCAAAAACAGACAGCTATGTAAAAAATTCGTATCAATTATTAAGTGATTTAATTGATCAGATAGAAAGCAAATATAATCTAAAATAGACAATAATGACAATCTTATTGCATTTGCATAATACAGCACATCTGCACCGTCAGAACTATCTACAGAGTTTATCTATTTGATCAAAAAGGGAATACAATCAAGAACTTTCAAAATATTTTCCCTCAATTTGTTTCAGATATTAAAAAAGGATGAACATTATCTAGAGACTTTGGATATCTATAGCACACCAATGAAGTCAACCATCTATCCTATACTCTTATCACTCACAGCAAACATTTAGTGCTGAACCTTTACAAAATCAGCCTAAATTAAAGTTTTAGTCATGAGTAATTTGATCAGTATCATGCAAGATCAGTAGCAGAGACACTTTCTTATTATTGCAGCACAATTTTGAACTTGAAGTTTGGAATAAATAGAATTATCAATCGATTCTTTAAAAGAATCACCTACGATATCATCATTTCTAATTTTATTATTCCACCCATGAGAACAAGAGACTGATCTATTCCAATAATATAATACGGTCGCACTCATCTCCTTACTTAACGCAATGATGTTATCGTTAGATGAGTGATTAGACTATTTGATAAGAAAAAACCGCAATCAAGCGGTTTTTATTATCTACGAGAGCCTTTTGAACATAATTGTCTAACTTTGTGGGAGCAGTACATTATTTAGTACGTATTCTTTCTCTTGGTTTTACAAAACTCTGAGCAAGCCTATTCAAACAAGCCGTAGTAATCTGCGATGTCATCTTGGCTTTCTCGTTTTTGTTTAAGTCCTGAATAATCTGCCCGTCTTCATAACGATTAGTCGGTTGCCGTATTTGAGGGCATCCTCCATGTGATGAGTAATCATAAGGCTGTGAGGCGGTCACGATTGACAAATTCATTGGTCAGCTCCATCAAGGCTACACTGGTCTTGGATCCAGTGCTGCAGTATGCTCATCCAGAAGTAAAAGTTCTGGCGCTTGAGCGTTGCCATGAGCAACTCAAAGCCTGTCTTTGCCCGCCAGAAAGAAATTCAATCGGTGTATCCAGATGCTTGTCCAGACCATTGCCGATTTTCTCAATCGTCGCCTGAAATTCTTCCCTATAACTGTTGAGCCCACGGGGCACCAAGCCACGCTTTTCGCCTCGGAATTTGGCAATGAGAAGATTTCCGCACTGTCATACGCGGAGCCGTTCCCATCTTAGGATCCTGAAAGACACGAGACAAGTACTTGGCCCGCTTTTCTGGTGAAAATGAGTGACATTTCCCCAAGATATGATGCTACCGCTGGTTAAAGGGAGAGTTCCGGCAATGACATTGAACAGGGTTGACTTTCCTGCACCGTTCCACCTAAAATCGTAATAAATCATGCTCGTGAATGTCTAAAGAAACATCATTTAGGATGATTTTTTCTTCATCAAAGCCGCTTTTTACAGCTTGGTTGCATTTCTTAATTCTACAATCGCTGTCATTTGCTTAACTTGGCTCCTTTAAAGAATTTATTTTTCAGGGTTGGAATCATGAGACAGACGGCCAGAATCACCGCGCTGTAAAGACGGAGATAGTTGGTATTGAAGCCGAGAGCAATGACACCCCAGATCAGAACTGATAGGCAATCGCACCAACTACAATGGTAATCAGCCGCTCTGCCAAGGTCAGACTCCGGAAGAGTACCTCGCCAATGATAAGACTGGCCAGACCAACTACGATTACTCCAATCCCGCGGGAAACATCTGCATAGCCTTCCTGCTGGGCAATCAGCGCTCCAGCCAGAGCAATCAAGCCGTTTGATAGAATCAGTCCCATCAACTCCATACGGCCAGTATTGATCCCAAAACTGCGAGCCATGTCCGGATTATCTCCAGTCGCGATATAGCCTGCCCTAGCTTAGTATCCAAGAAAAAGAGCAGGGCTGCAATCACTAGGCTGACAAAAATCAAACCAGTCAAGAGGTCATTGACTTCCCCTGAAAAGGGCAGAATATCCTGAATTTTACTGCTGCCTAAAGCCCCAGATTGGCACGGCCCATCAGCATCAGCATGATAGAGTGGCAGGAGGTCATGACCAAAATCCAGAAAGCAAGGTCGGAATTTTCCTTTGGTATAAAGCATACCTGTCACGGCACCCGCAGCACAGCCCGCTAAAACGGCTGCTGTTGTTGCCAGAAAGGATTGACTCCTTTAGTAATCAAGGTAACAGCCACCGCCCCGCCAAGGGGAAGGAGCCTTCTGTCGTCATATCAGGAAAGCCCAGAATCCGGAAGGTCATAAAATACCTAGACCTAGGACGGCCCAAACCAATCCCTGAGAAATAATGGAAAGAATCATAACATTGTCCTAACTAATTAAAATCGTTTCTCTATTTTAACATAAAAAGGAGCCAATTTCAATGCTGATGCGCAGACAAGAAATTGACTTCCCAACTATTCCTCAACAACTGTCATCCGGCAGTATCTACATCGTAAACCGCTCCTGAGATTTCTACATCAGCTGGGATCAGTGGTGACTGCCGCAGCAAGGCCATATCCTCGCGCACACTTTCCTCTACATCTGTAAAGGGCAAAAGTCCTGATCACTGACATCGACACCTAGTTCTTTATGAAGATAGGCCGTGAAATCCTCATTCTTGAAGGTCTGTGCCCCACAGTCTGTATGATGCAAAACCACGATTTCCGCGTTCCTAGCTGCTGCTGGGAGATGACTAGCGAGCGAATCATGTCCTCTGTTACCCGACCGCCGGCATTGCGCAAGATATGAGCATCTCCTAGTGCTAGACCCAGAGCCTGAGCCACGTGGAGCCTAGAGTCCATGCAGGTCACGATAGCTACCTTGGTCTTGGGATTAATGGGCAGATGTGCCGTTCCATGCAGATCGACATAAGCTTTATTGGCCTTCATAAAGTTTTCAAATATGACATTTTGACTCCTGACTAATTATATTATTTGATCTTCAAACGAATTAACCTTATCATACTAGGTTTTGGCTTTAGAACTTCCCTAACTTCAAAAAGAGAGAACCTATATGAACTGCTCTCTGTGCTAGTTTTATCACCCACTACAGTTGACAAAGAGCCATGTGTTACAACTTCTTAAAGTAGCGAGCAACGGGCCATTGTTCAAAACCAAAGTTCTCATAGGTTTTACGAGCCGGTGCATGACCTAGATCACCACCCGTCTCAACCATGACCATTTCCATTCCTTTTTGTTTAATCTGATCACAAGCATAGGTCATGAGCGCTTTTCCAATACCTTGACGCTGATATCTTGGAGCAACAGCTAGGATATAAATCTCACCCATCTTATCCTCAGGGTGCAAGCGAATGTGAATCCATCCGACTAATTCTTCCTCCAGAAAAGCTAACCAGGCAAACTGACTCTCTTCATTTAAGACTGCTGTTAGATCATTGATTTGCCTTTTTTCCCACCCTTGAGGATAAAAATTATCATAAACAAACTTAGGAACTCCTTTTTCCATTTTTGGAAAAACTGGAGACCAAGCTTGAATTGATAATTCTAAAACAGCCTCTTTATCCAATTTCTGATAAGGTTTTATAGTAATTGTCACTTTATTCTCCTAACGTTTCTTTAATCCGCCAAAAATGCCACGAACGAGTTCGCATCCGATGGTGCTAACAGCTAAATCATAAAGGCGGCCGTTGCCTTTTCAAGGCTTGATTGGCCTTCATAAAGTTTTCAAAATATGACATTCTTTCCCCTTACTGGTACTTTGATATTCAAATAATTTTATATTATCTTACCATCTTTTCTACTATTTGTCAGTTCTCGGCTTTGTTACAAAAAATAGGACAGTCAAACCCAGCATCTAATCTGGTTTTCTGTCCTAGTTTTATTTGTTATGAGCTTCTTGGAATATACTTGCTGAGTGAGCCTGCAAAGGTTTGAAGATTGAGACTTTGCACATAGACTTCACCAGTACCTTGGAAGGTGTTGACCACTCCTTCACCCGTTCCAATAGACTGCCAGAAGCCATTTTCCAGATGGATATTATAATTCAAAGACTGGCTCCAAGCTACTACATGGGCATTGTCAATAGTCACTTCTTGGTTATGAAGCTCAATTTTCTTAATAGAACCAAAGGCATTAGCCAAAAGAGTGCCCTGTCCTTGGGTCGTCATAACGAAGAGACCGCCTTGACCGCCAAAGAGAGCCTTGCCAACAGACTGACGCTCCATGGTATAGTAAGCCGTACCATCAAGAGCCAGAAAGGCACCGTCATTCAGCCGATATTGCTTTTCGCCTAGCTGAAGAGGAATGACTTGACCAGGAGCATCTGGCGCCAAAGCAAGGTAGCCATTATCAGACTGGGCAACAGCCTGAGTAATAAAGGTACTTTCACCAGAAACCATCGAACGCCCCACAGCCTTGACAAAACGTCCCAAGCCAGAACCGCTTGCATTGAGCTGGGTATTCAGGGTCACATTCGGCGTGTGGTAGACCATGCTGCCACGCTGGATAAAGACCGTTTCACCTTGATTGAGCGACAACTCAACCAAAGGAAACTGCATATTACTATCCATAGAAAATCGCATAAGAAATGCCTCCTTCTTATTATGACTTGATTATAACATTTTCCTACATTTTGAACAAAGGAAAACTGAAGCATCAAAAAGAAGAGACTGCCTGAGTCTCTCCTAGAAATTTTCAAGAATTATCAATGTGTAGATGTGGACGAAGAACATTTGCAAAGGTTTCAATATTGAGACTTTGGATGTAAATTTCCCCAGTTCCATGAAAGGTATTAACTACTCCTTCGCCAGTCCCCATGGACTGCCATAAACCATTTTCTAAATGAATATCATATTCCAACTCTCGGCTCCATGCTACTACGTGGGCATTGTCAATCGTTATCCTATCATTATGCAACTCTACCTTTTGAATCGAGCCAAAGGAATTTACCAAAAGTGTCCCCTGACCTTGGGTACTCATCACATAAAAGCCTCCTTGACCACCAAAGAGAGCTCGACCTACCGACTGCGTCTCCAAAGTATAAGAGGCAGAGCCATCCATAGCCAGAAAAGCCCCATCATTAAGGCGGTATTGCTTTTCGCCTAGTTCTAGAGCAACAATCTGACCAGGTACATTAGGTGCTAAGGCTAGACGACCGTTATTTGATTGAGCAGTTGCTTCAGTGATAAACACTCCTTCGCCAGAAGCCATAGAACGTCCTACAGCTTGGATTGCCTTGCCAAAGATTGATTGAGACTCTGCATTCACTTTAGCATTCAGGACAACATTGGGAGTGTGGTATATCATGCTCCCAGTCTGAATACGAACAGACTCTGATACATCTAAGGCAATCTCCGCCAAGGGAAATTGAGCATTGTTGGTAATAGAAACATTCATACGATGATCTACCATGGTTGATTATCCTCCTAAAAAATCTGGAAAAACAACTTATAGGAAATTCCAGATAAATCCTATTTTTTCTAGCAATATTATAGCACGCACAACAACTTTTCGCAATACTACTTTAATCAAGAAAATACTTTCTTTAAGACTTCCCCAATCGTCGTCACACCGATGACTTGGATATTGTCTGGAACTTTGAGGCCGTTCAGAGAGTTTTTAGGAGCGTAGACTTTGGTGAAGCCCAGCTTTGCTGCTTCGTTGATGCGCTGCTCGATGCGGTTGACCCGTCGGATTTCGCCAGTCAGGCCAATTTCACCGATAAAGCACTCTTGGGGATTGGTAGGTAAATCCTTGTAGCTGGAAGCAATGGCTACCGCCACCGCCAAATCAATGGCTGGCTCATCTAGCTTGACGCCGCCGGCTGATTTGAGGTAGGCGTCTTGATTTTGCAGGAGGAGCCCTGCCCGTTTTTCCAGAACCGCCATGATGAGGCTGGCTCGGTTAAAGTCCAGTCCAGTTGTGGTCCGCTTAGCATTGCCGAACATGGTTGGTGTCACCAAAGCCTGCACCTCTGCCAAAATCGGCCGCGTCCCTTCCATGGTCACGACAATAGACGAACCTGTCGCGCCATCCAGACGCTCTTCTAGAAAGACTTCACTTGGATTGACAACCTCAACTAGCCCACCAGACTGCATTTCAAAAATGCCAATCTCATTGGTTGAGCCAAAGCGGTTCTTGACGGCTCTCAAGATACGGAAAGTATGCTGACGTTCACCCTCAAAATAAAGCACGGTGTCCACCATGTGCTCTAGTGTTCGGGGACCAGCTAAGGTTCCTTCCTTGGTCATGTGACCAACGATAAAGGTTGCGATATTATTGGTCTTGGCCAGCTGCATGAGCTCAGCCGTTACCTCTCGAACCTGAGAAACAGAACCTTGAACACTGGAAATTTCCGGTGACACCACCGTCTGTATAGAGTCAATAATCAGAAAATCTGGCTTGATTTTCTCAATCTCTGTGCGGATATTTTGCATATTGGTCTCGGCGTAAAGATAAAATTCACTGTCAATATCACCGAGACGCTCCGCCCGCAACTTAATCTGCTCAGCTGATTCCTCCCCACTGACATATAGGACGATGCCCTGGTGGGAAAGCTGGGTGGATACTTGCAGAAGCAGGGTGGATTTCCCGATACCGGGATCCCCGCCAATCAGAACCAGACTACCAGGCACTACGCCACCACCCAGCACACGGTTGAACTCGTCCATTTCCGTCTTGGTCCGATTGACATCAATCGAAGTGACCTCAGCCAGCTTCATGGGCCGGGTCTTTTCGCCTGTCAAGGAAACACGGGCATGCTTGACCTCTGCAGCCTCTACTTCCTCAACGAAAGAAGACCAAGAGCCACAGTTAGGACAGCGGCCTAGGTACTTGGGCGAATGATATTCACAATTTTGACAGACAAAGGTCGTTTTTTTCTTAACGATGGTGATTCTCCTTATTTTCTAATAATCCAAACAAAAGTAGATAAGACCTGACACACCTGCTCTATATTAGTAAAGCCAGCCTCTTCCAGCATGTCCGCAACTTCTTGAGGCGAGAGGGAATTCATCAAACCAGCTTGATTCTCATAAGTACGCTGAACTTGTTGCTGATTAGCTCCTAGCTCTGAAGCAAGTGTTTTCCAATAGCCCAGTTGCTGGTTGGAAAAAAAGCTAAGAATCAGAAGGCCACCTTCACTTAAAGAGTCATAAATTTTTCGAAGAAATAAGCTGGGATTTTCAACAAACTGCAATACTAGCAAGCAAGAACAAATCTGATAAGCAGAAGGCAGCACTGCTTCTTCAAACCGACTATTAAGATACTCCGCTTGAGGCAGATGAACCTGACTTTTAAGCTCTTGTAGCATCGCCTCACTTGGCTCCACAACCGTCACCCCTGCCTTAGGAAATAAGGATGCCAAACCATTCAGCTCATCCGTCTGGCTTGCCAAAGCTAACACCTTATCGACTTTTAAACCGGGTGCTAACCTAAGCAATACTCCTCGGAAAATCACATCTAGCATCACATCATAGCCTGGAATTTTCTGACGAATTTCTGTTGCATAGTCCTTGTTCTTAAATTCTTTCATATTTTCTTCTATCTCAAAATCCTTTTATTAAGATTCTTTTTACAACGAAACATTAAAACTTCAATTCACATTCAACAAACTGGCAAAAATCAATCTGCTGATCAGCCACAAACTGGCGGATGAGCATGCGATGGGCTACAAGAGCTACCGTCTCGTAGTCTCTGTATTTGCTTAAGGTACGCAAAAAGCGGGCTTTCATCTGCTCAGCTGTCTCATACCGGACAGGACTTCCTGCAGGAAGAGAACCATTATTCTCAAAAAATAACTTCCGAGCCTGCTCAAACTTTTCTATCCCACTCTCGTATACCTGCCATTCATGTAGAAAAGGCTCCACAAAAAGCGGCAGTTGGCGGTTTCGAATCAGATAGGAAGCCGTCTCCAAAGCCCGCGTCACAGAAGAGGAAATCAGAATTTCCGCCTGTTCCAGCAAAGGATTAGCAGCTGCCTCTGTCGCCATCTGACGACCAGCAGCCGACAAGGGAGCCAAATCTAGTCCAAATCCAGTATAGCCAGCCTCTTCCAAAAATGAATAATCTGACTCTCCGTGACGGATAAAAATGATTTTCATACTAATGTCCTGTCGACCCAAATCCGCCGGTCCGCACACCTTCCGCTTCATCTCCATCAGCAATCAGAAATGATGCAAAGACAGCCTGCACTACACGTTCGCCAACTTCAAGGACGACTTCCTGATCCGTGATATTCTTCATTTGGGCAAAGATATGGCCTTCGTTTCCAGGATTACCATAGTAGTCGCCATCAATGACCCCAACGGAGTTAATCAAAACCAGACCTTTTTTACGAGGATTGGACGAGCGGTCGTAAAGATAGAGCACCTCGCCCGGCTGCATATAGGCCTTGACACCAGTCGGAACCAGCTTAATCTCCCCTGGCGCAATGAGGGTGCGCTCTGCCACTTTCAAATCGTAGCCAGCTGCGTGAGCCGTCTCTCTCTTGGGCAACAAATCTTCATTTGTAAAGCTGGAAACCAGCTCGAATCCGCGAATTTTCATGTATTTCTCTTTTCTATTTTTGCTGTCCCTATTATACTAAATTCGCAAAAAACAAGCAAAAAAACCGCCAATTGGGCGGTTCTTATAGGGAGATTATTATGAAAAAGAAAAGTTTTAGGATTTCTAAACAAAGTTAGGAGGTCTTTGTTTATAGTCTTAGTATAGAACACTTATCTTAAATTTTCCTAAAAGTAACTTAAAAAAATAAAATAATTTTTTACAGCTCTTGCAAGAGGTACTGAAATAGCTCCAAATTGCCCTTTTCTTCGTTTATTAAAAACTCCGGATGCCATTGAAGACCTATGATACGATGATTGTCAACCGATTCAATCGCTTCGATGGTATTGTCTCTGGGATCAAAAGCTGTCGCGCGGAAATTAGGCGCCAAGTCTTTGATGCTTTGGCGATGGACCGAATTAATCTGGCTAGCCTGACCAAACAAACGCTCCACAACGCTGTCTTTCTCCGTACGAATGGAGTGCGAAGTACCAAATGGCAAGCCCTGCCAGTGATTTTCGATATGCTGATTGAGAGTGCCGCCAAAAGCAACATTGACCAACTGCAGACCGCGGCAAATAGCCATGACAGGCTTGTTTTGGCGCAGAGCTTCTTTCAAGAGAGCCAACTCAAACTCATCGCGGACAATATTGTAATCATCGCTGTCAATGGTCTTTTCTTCCCCATAAAACTGTGGGTGAACATTTTGCCCGCCTGATAAAATCAGCTTGTCAATCGTTTCTACATAATCCTGAACTAAACTTTTATCCCCGACGGGAATCACCATCGGCAGGCCACCAACCATTCGTACGCCGTCCACAAACTTGCGTGAAACAGAGGTGTGAATATTTTTTCCAGCTTCATCTACTGGACAAAGATTGGCTGAAATTCCAACAATTGTTCTGCACATACCGTGATTCCCCCTTATTTGATATAGTATATCTTACCACTCCTCTGCGAAGCCGTCCAATAGATTTTTTTAAAGCTGGTTATAAAAATTTTTTATCAGAATATGCAACACTATAAATCTCTTTTTTAAAATTTAGAAAAACATTTCAGAATTATCAGAAAATTATTTACTTTTGACAGAAATTTGTTATAATAAGCAGTGTAAAAACTCATGACTTGGAGGTCCCTATGAGAAAATCAAATATTCTTCTTGCCGCAGGGCTCACTCTGCTCTCTGTCGGCTTACTTACAGCTTGCTCTGGAGGCGGAAGTTCCCAATCCAGCAAAAAAATCTACAGCTATGTCTTTACGTCTGATCCAACGACTTTGGACTACATCCAGTCAGCAAAGGTGTCTACCCACGAGCTGACTACAAATGGTGTAGACGGCTTGCTGGAAAATGATAAATATGGAAACTTAGCTCCGTCTATCGCAGAAGATTGGACAGTCTCTCCAGATGGTCTCGTCTATACCTATAAGCTGCGCAAAGATGCCAAGTGGTATACCGCTGATGGCGAAGAATACGCAGATGTCACGGCTCAGGACTTTGTAACAGGTATCAAACATGCTGCTGATATCAAATCAGACGCCCTCCCTCTTATCCAAGATTCCATCAAGGGACTGAGTGAATATGCAGCTGGTACCAACAAGGACTTTTCAGCTGTTGGAGTTAAGGCACTGGACGATCATACGGTTCAATATACACTCAACAAGCCTGAAACCTACTGGAACTCTAAAACAACATCAGGTGTTATGATGCCGGTCAACGAGGCCTTCCTAGAAAAGCAAGGCAAGGAATTCGGTCAGGCAACCAAAGCCGACTCCATTCTGTATAACGGTCCATTTATCATGAAATCCATTACTTCTAAATCCTCTGTCGAATTTGAGAAGAACCCTAACTACTGGGATAAGGACAAGGTTAAGATTGATGGCGTCAAACTATCTTACTACGATGGTTCTGACCAAGATTCATTAGCGCGGACCTTCGGAGATGGCGGCTACAGTTTGGCAAGACTCTACCCAGCCACTTCCAGTTATTCCTCAATCGCTGAGAAATACAAAGATAATATCTTCATGACAGAAGCAGGAGCGGGTGTCGGTCTAATCAGCTTTAACATTGACCGTCAAAGTTATAACCATACTTCTAAAACCAGCGATGAACAAAAAGAAGCTACCAAAAAAGCTCTGCTGAACAAAGACTTCCGCCAAGCTCTAGCCTTTGCCCTTAACCGCGAAAGCTATTCAGCTCAGGTCAACGGAGAAGATGCAGCCAAGCCAGCTGTCCGTAATCTCTTTGTTCCGCCAACCTTCGTACAAGCCAATGGCAAGGAATTTGGCACTCTGGTCGAAGAATCACTAGCTTCCTATGGTGACGAGTGGAAAGGTATCAAGCTGGATGACGGCCAAGACGGTCTCCACAATACTGACAAAGCCAAAGCGGAATTTGCCAAAGCCAAGCAGGCTCTTGCAGATGAAGGCGTACAATTCCCAATCCATCTAGACGTTCCTGTCGCTCAGAATTCTACTAACTTCGTCAACCGCATGCAATCTCTGAAACAGTCACTAGAAGAGGCTTTAGGAAAGGACAATGTCTCTGTAGACCTACAGATGCTGGCTGAGGACGAAGCACTAAACATCACCTTCAATGCTGAAGCTGCTAGCCAGGAAGACTGGGATATCAACGGTCTCGTTGGCTGGGAGCCAGACTACCAAGATCCATCTACTTACCTGGACATTTTAGTGCCAGGTAACAGCACTCAGACCAGAACCTACCTTGGATTTGAAGACAAAGACAATGCTGCTGCTAAAGCTGTAGGACTGGATGAGTACAGCAAGCTGATCGAAGAGGCCGGAAACGAAACACAAGATGTTGACAAGCGTTATGAAAAATATGCTGCAGCTCAAGCATGGCTGACAGATAGTGCCCTCGTTGTGCCAACTATGAGCAGCAGAGGAGCAGCACCGTTCATTTCTCGGATTGTGCCATTTACCAACTCTTATGCTCAGACAGGTACAAAAGATGCCAACTACCATAAATACGTGGAAATCAGTGATGAGATTGTCACGACTAAAGACTATCAAAAGGTCCAAGAAAAGTGGAAAAAAGAAAAAGAGGAATCCAATAAAAAGGCCCAAGAAGATCTGGCTAAACATGTGAAATAATCACTACTTTGATGTTAATTAAAAATCCAGCAGGAAAAGAAACCTGCTGGATTTTTTAAATTTTCTATTTAATATTTTAAAAGCCTGGCTGATTATCCAGCTGCAAAACCAACCAGCTACTCAAAGACAAACTGGTTGTGATAGAGCTCTGAGTAGAAGCCACCGAGTTTAAGGAGCTGGTGATGATCGCCCTGTTCGATAACCTCTCCGTCTTTGAGGACGATAATCTGGTCGGCATTGAGAATTGTCTTGAGGCGGTGAGCAATGACAAAGCTAGTTCGGCCAGCCACAACGGCTTCCATGGCTTGCTGAATCTTGCTCTCCGTCACCGTATCGACATTGGAAGTCGCTTCGTCCAAAATCAAGACTTGCGGATCAGTCAGCAAAGTTCTAGCGATGGAAATCAGCTGTTTCTGCCCAGTTGAGAAAATATTCTGGTCATCATCTACCAGAGTATCGTATTTGTCTGGCAGACTTTCAATATAGTCATGAATATGGGTCGCACGCGCAGCCGTTTCTACCATCTCCTGACTGGCATCCGGCACACCGAATCGGATATTGTCCCGAATCGTACCGCTAAAGAGCACCGAATCCTGCAAGACAATGCCCACATGACTCCGTAAGCTGTCCAGCTCATAGTCACGAATGTCGCGACCGTCAAACTCAATGCTGCCACTATCCACATCATAAAAGCGATTGAGCAGGTTCATAATGGTCGTCTTACCTGAACCAGTAGGGCCAACAACAGCCGTCATCTTGCCCTTAGGGGCTAAGATAGACACGTCTTTGAGAATGGGCTTGCCTTCAACATAAGAGAAGTCCACATGCTTGATATCCACGGAGTCTGTGAGCTCTGTGAAAGCAGGGGCATTCTCCGGCCGGACTTCCTCCGGCGCATCAAACATCTCCTGAATCCGGTCAGCCCCTGTAAAGGCCAACTGCAAACTGCCCCAGCTGGCCGCAATCTGGATGATAGGCTGATAATACTGCTGAGAGAACTGAGTGAAAGTGGTAATCAGGCCAACTGCAACAGCCGTTTCAACATTAGGGTCGCTCAGTAAGACAGCTGAACCAACAAAAATAACAATGGCTGTATTAATCAAATTCATCCCGTTCATGATAGGGAAGAGAAGCCCTGAAAAGGTCCGTCCTTTAAAGGTTGCCGAGCGTACGCGGTCATTCTGCTCAATGAAACCTTTGATGACCTCCTCCTGCATTCCCTGAACGATAACAGCCTTCTGACCGGAAATGGTCTCGTCCATATAAGCATTGAGGCGACCGACTTCTTTTTGCTGAAGATTGGTGTATTTCCGAGCCAGCCTAACAATGACCACTAGAAGAAGAAAAGCAACCGGCGTGCTAGCTACCGTTATCCAGGCCAATCTAGCATTTTGAACAAACATGATAATCACGAGGCCCAGATAGAGTAAGGCATTGCTCATAACCTGGATCATACTCTCGTTTAGAGCCTGCAGGATATTGTCCAAGTCGCTGGTAAAGCGCGACAGAATGTCTCCATCCTGATGGCGGTCAAAGAAAGCAACTGTCATCTTGGACAGCTTGCCAAACAGGCCCTTGCGCATCTCATTGGTCGAATGGGCAATAACTCGGGTCATCAAAACCATGTAAATCAAGCTGGAAACAGACAGGCAGACAAAGGACACCAATACACTGCCCATGACGCTGCCAAAAGTTGACAGAATCTGATCAGTCTCACCCTTCTCCGCAAAAGCCCGTCCCAACTCAACCAAATGCTGAACAGCCTGACCGACATAAACCGGAAAAAGGACCTGAAAAACAGTCGCTGTTATCATCATCAAAAGGACAACGACAAAGGATAATTTGTAACGCTTAAAATATTGCCAAAAAAATGCAATCGTCCGCATCTTAGTCCTCCTTTCCTTTCTGAGTTTCGTAGATTTCACGGTAAACATCGTTAGTGGTGACCAATTCCGCATGCGTCCCTTGGCCAATCAGCCGTCCTTGATCCAAGACCAGAATCTTATCTGCATGAACGACGGAGCTAATCTTTTGAGCAATGATAATCGTTGTCGTTCCTTGCAGCTCCTTGTTCAAGGCTTCTTGAACCAGCTTTTCTGACTTGGCATCCAAGGCTGAGGTCGAATCATCTAAAATCAAAATATTGGGATTGTTGACAACACCTCTGGCAATCGACATCCGCTGCTTCTGACCGCCAGAGAAGTTGCTGCCACGCTCCTCCACTGCACTGTCAAAACTCTCTTCCATACGGCTGATAAATTCACTGGCTTGGGCAATACGAGCCGCCCGCTCCATTTCAGGCAGCGAAGCGTTGAGCTTGCCCTGACGGAGATTATCCGCAATGGTCCCGCTAAATAGAAGCGCCCGCTGCAGCACGATAGAAACATTTTTGCGAAGAGTTCCCTGACTAAGCTCTCGCAAATCTCGGCCGCCAATCTTGACAGAACCTTCCTGCGGGTCAAAAAGACGGGGAATCAGCTGGGCCAAGGTAGATTTCCCAGCGCCTGTCGCACCGACAACGCCAATCATTTGCCCCGGCTCAACCTCAAAGCTGATATCCTTTAGCATTGGATCGTCATCATTGGGATAGGAAAAAGTCACATGCTCAAAGCTGAGGCTGCCTTCTAGTTCTTCATCTGGCGAGTCTGGGAAAGTCATGGCTGGCTCCGTCGCCAATACCTCCTTGATCCGACGGATAGAAATGATCCCCCTCGTCACGCCATTTCCCAAGAAGCCAACCATAATGATGGTGAAAATAATCTGACTCAGATAACCGATAAAAGAAGCGATAGAGCTGACCAGGCCTGGTTCCGCCTGAATCATGCCAGATAGAGTCCAGATAGCCAAGTAAACTGAACTGTAGCCAACCAACATCATCAGCGGCTCAATGATTGAAAATGCATAGCCAATGTAGAGATTTTCTGATAAAAGCTCATCAGACACCTGACTGAACTTATAAAACTGGTCTTCCTCCCGAACGAAGGATTTGACCACTCGCACACCACGAAGATTTTCTTTGGCAATGGCATTGATCTTATCCAAAAGAGTCTGGAATTTCTTAAAACGAGGCCCCATCATCCCCATCATGACAGCCGTTAAACCAGCTATGAGCACAATCAGTAAGAAGATAATCCACCAGAGAGAGGGCATGGTCACAATGGCCAGGATGACTGAACCAATAAAAAGGATGGGCAATCGAAGAAGAATTTGAAAGAGCATCATAGTCACATTTTGAATCTGATTGATGTCATTCGTCATCCGCACGACTAGATTTCCAGCGTTGAATTCCTCGATATTGGCATAAGAAAAGGTCTGAATCTTGCGGAAAGTCTCCTCACGGAGATCTGATGAAACAGCTTGGGCAATGTAAGCCGCCAAGGTCACATTAATCCCTCCTGCCACCAGTCCAACAAAACCGATGCCAATCAGCCAGCCGCCCATACTGTAGATGGTCTGGCTATTTTGCTCCTGCAGAGCATCTAAGATGTGCTTTAAAAACCAAGGCAGCAAAAGTGAGCTGGCAATCATCAGCGAGGTCATCAAAAGCGAACTCAGGGCATACCATTTATACCGTAATAGACTTTTAAAAAACATGCTTCCTCCTACTTTTTTCATATTTGGCTTAGTTTCCTTACTATATCATAGATAAAAACAATGTCAAGCAAGAAATTTCTTATATTATATGGTAAAATGAGATATAGACTCTAAAACCGATTTAAATTCAGACTCGGAATTTCATCATAAGGAGAAGATATGGATAAACAACGAGTTGCTGTGATTGGTCCTGGTTCTTGGGGAACGGCCTTATCACAAGTGCTAAATGACAACGGACATGAGGTTCGTATTTGGGGAAATATCGCTGAGCAAATCAACGAAATCAACGACGAACACACCAATAAACGCTATTTCAAAGATATTGTACTGGACGAAAAGATCAAGGCTTATCATGACCTAGAAGAAGCTTTAAAAGATGCGGATGCCGTGCTTTTTGTCGTGCCGACCAAGGTAACCCGTCTGGTAGCCAAACAAGTAGCCCAGGCTCTAGACCACAAGGTGAAAATCATGCACGCCTCCAAGGGACTGGAGCCCAATACTCACGAACGGATTTCAACTATCCTAGAAGAAGAAATCCCTGCAGAGCTACGCAGCGAGATTGTCGTCGTCTCAGGTCCCAGCCATGCTGAGGAAACCATTGTACGCGATATTACCCTAATTACTGCTGCTTCTAAGGACCTAGAAACAGCTAAGTATGTGCAGGAGCTCTTCAGCAATCACTACTTCCGCCTCTACACCAACACCGATGTCATCGGAGTAGAGACTGCAGGCGCTCTGAAAAACATCATCGCAGTTGGAGCTGGTGCTCTCCATGGACTAGGCTATGGTGATAACGCCAAGGCAGCTATTATCACACGCGGTCTGGCCGAAATCACGCGTCTAGGTGTCAAGTTAGGAGCCAACCCTCTAACCTACAGCGGTCTATCTGGTGTCGGTGACCTGATTGTCACAGGGACCTCTGTCCACTCCCGCAACTGGCGGGCCGGCAATGCTCTAGGACGCGGCGAGAAATTATCTGATATTGAAGCCAATATGGGCATGGTTATCGAAGGGATTTCCACCACCAAGGCTGCCTATGAACTGGCCCAGGAGCTGGATGTTTATATGCCGATTACCCAGGCTATTTACAAGGTTATTTATCAAAATTGTAATATCAAAGATGCCATTTATGAAATCATGAACAATGAATTCAAGGCTGAGAACGAATGGACTTCGTTCTAATAGAAAGGAAATAATTATGTCAAAAGTTAAGAAAGCCGTCATCCCTGCAGCTGGTCTCGGAACCCGCTTCCTGCCAGCTACTAAAGCACTGGCCAAGGAAATGTTGCCAATCGTTGACAAGCCAACCATCCAGTTTATCGTTGAGGAAGCTCTCAAATCTGGAATTGAAGATATTCTAGTTGTCACAGGTAAGTCAAAACGCTCCATCGAAGACCACTTTGACTCAAACTTTGAATTGGAATACAACCTCAAAGAAAAGGGTAAAGACGACTTGCTCAAATTGGTCGATGAAACCACTGGTATCGGTCTGCACTTTATCCGTCAGAGCCATCCGCGCGGACTGGGAGATGCTGTCCTTCAAGCTAAGGCTTTCGTAGGAAACGAGCCTTTCGTTGTCATGCTGGGCGATGATCTCATGGACATCACCAATGATAAGGCTGTGCCGCTGACCAAGCAATTGATTGATGACTACGAAGCTACTCATGCTTCTACCATCGCTGTCATGCAGGTGCCTCATGATGAAGTTTCCTCTTATGGTGTGATTGCCCCTCAAGGTGAAGGTGTCAAAGGTCTCTACAGCGTAGAAACTTTCGTCGAAAAGCCAAAACCTGAGGATGCACCGAGTGATTTGGCTATTATCGGCCGTTACCTGCTGACACCAGAAATTTTTGAAATCTTGGAAAAGCAAGCACCAGGTGCTGGAAATGAGATTCAGCTGACCGATGCGATTGATACTCTTAACAAGACGCAGCGCGTGTTCGCTCGCGAATTTAAGGGCGATCGCTATGATGTCGGTGACAAGTTCGGCTTTATGAAGACTTCTATCGACTACGCCCTCAAGCATCCGCAGGTCAAAGACTCCTTGAAGCAGTATATCATTGACTTGGGTCATACGTTAGAGAAAAAACAAAGTAAAAAATAATTGATTCAAACAACTAACTTTGAAAATAAAATTTTAGCTATAAAAAAGAGGTTCCCAACCTCTTTTTTTGATATTTCATCAGTTATTTTCTAAAGATTCATTAAATCAAGGAATGATGAAAGCCAAGAAAAATCAGAAGGGCAGCCAAGGCTAGATAACCAAATAGGACTAGCCAGCGCTGAGTAGGTTTAAAGGCATTGCTTGAGCTTTTGACAGGAAGAATGACCGCGCAGAGTATACCACCAATCAAACCACCCAAATGCCCAGCCAGACTGATGCCAGGCATGAAACTAAAGATGATATTGACCACAATCAAGGTCATATAAGACTGCCCCAGCTGCTGAATATAGCTGTCGCGAACGACATATTGCAAGGTCACGATAGAGGCAAAAAGTCCAAACAAGGCTGTAGAGGCTCCTGCTGACAGAGTATCCGGACTGAAAAAGAAGACAAAGATATTTCCCATCAGGCCTGACATCATATAAAGCAGAAAGAAATTTCGCGAGCCAAAAATATCTTCTGCCTGCCGTCCAATAAAATAAAGAGTAATAACATTTACCACAAAGTGCTCCAAGCCAATATGCACAAAGATAGCAGAAAAGAGGCGCCATATCTGAATGGGATTCATGATAATAGTTGGAGAATACACTGCTCCAAATTCAAAGACCGTTTGTGCTTCAGCATAAGAAAAGCCACGTAAAATAAGCATCCCCACAAAGACAAGTGTTGTCAAAATTAGCAAAATACTGGTCACAGGATATTTTTTATCATAGATGTAGTTCATAAGTCAACACTTCCTTTACTGCTATATCGTGATAATCGGGTTCAAAATCAGACTGTTGAAAACTATAGATGCTGCTGATAGACGCTCCAGCAAAATCAACCAGATAACGGTCATAGTAGCCGCCGCCGTAACCAATCCGAAAGCCTTGAGAATTGAAGACCACACCCGGCACATGAATCAGATCAATCTCCGTCTTCTCCACAGCCTCTTCGCTCATCGGCTCCATAAGGCCAAAAGAGCTCTTTTGCAGGTGGCTTTCATCATAATCCACAAATATCATCCGACCTTGGCCATAGGTTTTGGGCACTAAAACCCGCTTACCATCTAACTGAGCCTGCTTGATAAAGGCTGCAGTTGAGACTTCATGTGGCATAGAAAGATAGGTAGCGATAATCTGAGCTTTTTGATAAGCTGCTGAACTGAGCAAGTGCTGGGTCAGCCAGCTATCTGCCTGCTCTTTTTCTTTTCCAGAAAGTTTCTTCATCTGGTTCAGTACAGTTTGTCTCAGCTCTTTTTTCATGCAGCTCGTCCACCTTTTCCTTATCTTTCGTTGATTTTATAATCTAGGAACTTCCCAATCTTTTCAATAGCAAAGGGCAGTGCTGCCTCATCCGGTGTCATCTTGGGATGATGAAGGGCGTAGGGACTATCCACTCCCAGCCAGAACATGACGCCCTTGACCTTGCTGAGCAAATAACCGAAATCCTCGCCTGTCATAGCCGGCGCAATATCAATCAGCTCCACTCCTTCTTCCTTCTGGAAAAAGTCCATCAATTCGTCTGCCAGACCAGGATGATTTTCTACAGGCAGATAACCACCTTGTTTAAGCTCCAAGTCCAATTCCAGACCGAAACTTTGGGCTAGACCCTCTGCTATTTCCCGTAAGCGCTTCTGAGTCAAGATGTTCATATCCTGAGTCAGAGTCCGAATGGTGCCATGCAAAAAGGCCGTTTCTGCTATGACATTGTTGGTCGTGCCAGCATGGAGCGAACCAAAGGTCACAACTGCCCCCTCGATAGGATCGACATTGCGGCTGACAATGGTCTGCACCTGGGTGATAAAGTAGCTAGCCACCACCAAAGCGTCATTGGCTTCATGAGGAAAGGCCGCATGGCCCCCCTTACCCTTAAAAGTCAGCTTGACTTCACAGGTGCCAGCAAAGAGAGTTCCTCTGTTAGTCGCAATATCACCGACCTTGAGGTCCGGTCGCACATGAAGTCCATAAAACTCATCTGGCAGCCAGTCGCCAAAGGCACCGTCTTCATACATGAGCATACCGCCAGCTTCATTTTCCTCAGCAGGCTGAAAGAGAAAGAGCAGATTGTGGGTAGGCTGATCGCTCACAGCTTTCTCCAGCAGGCCTAGAGCGACCGTCATGTGCATATCGTGTCCGCAGGCATGCATACGACCTTCATGAGTGCTGGCAAAGTCCAGTCCTGTATCCTCCACAATCGGAAGACCATCAATATCTGTCCGCCAGCCAATCGTCTTATCCGGCGAACTTCCCTTGATAAAGACCAAAATACCAGTCCGCCAAGTTCGGATTTCCACAAAGTCTAGACCTGCTGTCAGTCCATCAATGACCTGCATCAGGTAGGCATGAGTCTTATATTCTTCCAGACCGATTTCTGGTATCTGGTGTAAATCACGGCGAATTTTCAGGTAATCAAGCATTGTTTCTTTCCTTTAAAATCTTGTCAGACCAGTCAAAGTGTTGGGCCGTACCCAATCAATTCATCTTTATGCTATTTTTAAAGAGTACGCAGGGCATCTTCCAGAGCTGTCTTCTGCTGGGTCTTTTCATCAATGGTCTTGATAACTCGTGCCGGAACGCCAGCAACTACTACATTTTCCGGAACATCCTGGATCACAATCGCACCAGCCGCAACAACGGAACCACTGCCAATTTGTACACCTTCGATCACAACCGCATTGGCACCAATCAGTACATTGTCTCCAACGCGAACTGGCTCAGCACTAGCCGGCTCAATGACTCCCGCCAGAACAGCACCTGCACCGACATGACTGTTTTTACCAACAATTGCTCGGCCGCCCAGAATAGCACCCATATCAATCATAGTTCCAGCACCAATTTCTGCACCGATATTGATGACTGCCCCCATCATGATGACAGCATTATCACCAATTTCGACTTGGTCACGAATAATAGCGCCTGGCTCAATGCGGGCATTGATGTCACGCTTATCCAAAAGCGGCACCGCTGAATTGCGGGCATCCTGCTCCACGACATAGGTCTTATTTTCCTCTAAGTTCGCTAGGAGTGGCTTAATTTCTTCCCAATCCCCAAAAAGAACATTGCCTAACTTCACAACAGACCAAGGAATCGAACCGTGCAATTCTCCATTAAAGGTCACCTTGACCGGAGTTTTTTTCTTGGCATCAGCGATAAATTTGATAATTTCTTGAGCGTTCATTTTAGTAGCAGACATAGCTTTACCTCTTTGTTCTTTCCATTTCTTTATGTAGAGAAAGATATACTCTCTCCTAGCCATCTAATATTTATCTATTATAACACAATTCAGAAGTTTAGTTTGCACTTTATTAGAATGATACTATTATTTCCTACTCAGAGGATTGAATATTTTTTAAATGGAGTCTCCCACCCTTATCCTCCTCAAATTTCAAATGACAGTAGATTCTAATCTAACATAGACTCAGATTAATGTTCCTTGATTCCTACTTTGTAATAAGTATTTGGAAGCTCCAAATGTTTTAGGACTCTCTAGATACCCGATTGAGATAAGGCCCATTACGACTGGTCCCATCTATTCCTTAGACTTTTACTACCTCAATACCTTTCTGATGCTCTCATCAGGATTTTTCTAGTTCTATTTTTGCCAGCCTCTTGATTTTTAAAGAAGATCCTAGCGTTTCTGGTCTATCTTCTCAGACCGTGCTAGTCAACAAACTTTTTAGACGGTAAAGCCCATTCACTTCGTCAAAATACAAAGAAACAGTCATATTGTCTGTGGTTGAGTAACTTAGACTAATTGAATTAACTTGCCCCTTAACTGATTTAGAAGCATAAATAGTCTTAGGCATCCCCAGTTCTGCTATGGCCTGTTTTACTTCCAATCCTTCTTGCTTATCTTGAGGGATAAGAGTTCGGTAATCATCAACCGATTTCGTAACTGGCCCCCAAGCATTACGAAATAATCTAACGTATACTAATGAGAGCTCTGTTCTACCCTCAACATCCCTAAACCTTAAGGTAATATCTCCTTTCTCTCCTATTAGTTTATATGTCAGTTCTACTAGTTGACTGCCTTTCACGCTATTATCGATGCTACCGGAACTAGCTTTTCCATACTTCTCGACAACATCCTGTGGAAGCACATTAGGTTCTTTCATCGTTTTTACCATCTGTAGTATATCTTCTATTTGGAAGTCTATTTGTCGATTCTCTTCTATAAGGTCAGAATAATCTTCAGTCAGCTTCTTTATGTTATCTTCTGATTCATTCTGAACTGTACTAGTAGACTGCACTGATGACTGGTTTCGTACTTGCTTGGACCTTGGCCACATATATGATACAAGTATTGCAAAACAAGTAATTAGCACTAGACCTGTAGAAACTACTAACAAAGAGGCGTATCGAGACTGACCTAAACTTGATATAAGTTTAGGTTTTCGACTACCTGCCAACTTTTTTTGCTGTTTTTCTTTAGCTGTAGCCTCAAAAACTTCCCCCTGAGGACTGCTATCAGAGAACACACTAGTTGCTTGCTTGTTGAATCCTGGCTTCTTTGACCACTCCCGTTGAACTTTCCGCCCTCTTCCCATGCTCTTCTCCTTAAATAAACCAAATTCCTATTTTTTCTAGCAATTATTTTTTTCAAAACAAAGAAGACCGTCTGCCTACTTTTTCAAAATCTGACAAATACTATCCATTCAATTAAAATGAACCTTGGTCGCACAATAGAGGATATTTTTAATTTTCCACTGCAATGAATACTCATAAGCGTCTCCGATTATTGCCTACCGATACTTTTCGCTCTCAAGGTAGCTAACATCAAGTGATATGTTTTTCGTAAAGAAGATAGTCACCGGCCTGAGAAACGGTGAACCAGAGACTTACATATTTCCCATTCTCCAACTTATACAACACATTCAGCTTTTGACTACTCTCGCCACCGGAATCAACTTCTATGTATTTTGATAGACCAAATTTCTCTAAAATTTCCTGATAGCTAGTTCCATCTTCGTTTTGAAACTCTTTACCAAGGACAAGATGTTCAAAATCTTCCTCTTTTAGATCCGTTCGGCTTTGAGCATACTGCGAACTAGCAAGATTATAAGAATAAATACCTGACAACTGATATTCATTATTTATTTTTTCAAAGTAGAAAGACAAACGCTGCCGCGGTTCTTC
Source organism: Streptococcus sanguinis (assembly GCF_013343115.1). Lineage (NCBI taxonomy): Bacteria > Bacillati > Bacillota > Bacilli > Lactobacillales > Streptococcaceae > Streptococcus > Streptococcus sanguinis. Next base: position 2,328,624 of record NZ_CP054570.1, on the reverse strand, counting down.
TCGAGAATAGAAAAGACTCATGCGCCCATCAGTCTGATTCAGGAAAGGAGCTAGATTACCTGACTGCGCTTTACCAAATTTCTTAACAATATCCTTGGGTGTTAGTCCAGACCCGCTTCGCTCATCAACATCACTTTTTTTCTGTAGTTGAAGCTGGCTAATATCCTCATAAGTCCAGTCAAAATGATTGTTCCCTTCATCCACATATTCATCCAATACTCTCTGAGGGGATAAGAAATATTCAAGCTGTTTTACCAAATAAGGAACTGATAAAAGCAAGAAGATGGACAAGAAACCTACTGATGACCACAACACTTGTTTATTAACAAGCTTACGTCCAAGAATTCCTTTCCCGTCTCTCTCGACCTGAGTAGAGCTCTTGTTTTCCACCCTATTCTTCGCAAATTCTTGGTACTCTGCTTCAGTAATAGCTAGTTTCTGTTCTCCTTGAACTTTTCCTGCTCTCTTCTGACCCTGTTGAAATTTAGTTTGACGCTTCTGACGCAGACTCTCCCAATCTTTTCTTGCCATCATTCTCTCCTTTATGCCCCAACTATCATATTATCCTCAATCAAATAATCCTAAACCGTAGAACAAAAATCTTCTTATCAATAAACATACTTCCGAGTCAGTCGATAATCCCCTGTCTTTGATAAGGCAAAGTCTAAGTAAAGATAGCTTTTATTCGTCAGCTTATATTTGAGATAGACAATCGTTCTGTCTTTATAGTCTACAGACTTGTTGATAACTTGTGGCAAACCAAAACGCGACACCACATCTTGAATGTGGGCACCTTGACCAAACTCGTCTGCTTTCAAGTCCTGGAAATCTGCTTCAGTCAGCGTTTCTGAGCCACTTGAGTAAAGCGAACTGCTCAGTTGGTTACCACGAATTGTGCTCAGTCGGTACTTGCCGTCAATTTTTTTGAACAAAAGACTAGCTGTTTGTTGTCCACTCGATTCACTATAAAAAAGATAAAGTGTATCGTCGCTACCGTTATTGCTTTCTCCTCCAGAAGTTGCCTTCCCAAACCGTTCGATAATTTCTTCGGCAGTTGGAGCGTCTTGTCCACTTCCTTGCTGTTCAGATGAATAGACTTGAAGAGCTAAGATATCATCAAATGTCCAAGCGAAGTTAGCTGCTTTCTTATCAACATAAGCTGTCGCTTCTTGAGAAGTCTCATCCTCAGGAACCTCCCATGAGCGAGATGATGTTTCCGAAAAAGAGTAACTCTCACTTTCCTTACTAGAGGACCAACTAGATTGATAGGTGTTGCGTTCCTGACTTCCCTTATTTGAAGAAACATATCGAAAAATAGGAATAAGCACCAATATCACTAAAAGAATTGACCCGCTTGTCCAGACCCACTTTAAATTTTTTCTCCTCTTCTCTACAAACTCCCCTTGCTTCCAATCAGTTTTTGTTTCGAGTTTCTTCTCTCCTGTTGGTAACTGATGTGATTCTTCTTTCGTTTTATCAATATCAGGACTTTTTTGAGGTTGTCGCTGCTCTTTTTTAGCTGACGCCGATTTACCTCCTGTAAATTTAGCCTTGTGCTGTTGTCTCAATGACTCTAAATCTCTTTTTTTCATCCATTCTCCTATTGTATTTTTTAAACTCTATGCTTTTGCACCTTGAACAAAATTAGCTTCTACATCAAGCACTAAGTGTTTGTTTCTCCTGCTCCATCCTCTAAGTCAGGACTTTTTTCTAATATATAATCTTGAGAATCAGAGATTTCAAAAGAAAGATGAACTATTTGGCCATCAGATAACTGGTAACTAATAGACACTTTGCTAGAAGATATGTAATTTGTATAGATAGAAAGACTATCTGGCAATCCCAATTGACCGACAACTTCTTGGTAGGATTTCCCTTTCTCTATACCAGAAAAATCTTGACGAGTTAATTGAGAATTTCGATTTGGTAAACTGTTGCTGCTAAGATGATGACTAAACAGAGAATCTAATTTAGGCGTTCCCACACTACCGTAACTAGAAAAAGAAATTGAAACCGAAGCATTTGATCCTGCATCAGGATAATCTAAATTCAGTGTTATTATTTGATTATCATAATTATGTTCTCTCCCAGATTTCGCTTTTCCTAACTTAGCAACCACTTCATCTGCTGTTAAACGAGAGGCAGTTCCTTTAAAATCCGCAAACAAAAGTGCGATATCATCATAAGTGATATGGAACTGATATTCTTCTCCAGCAATCAATTCTGAACGATTAGTAGAAGTTAAATCCTTTTCGCTGTTAGATGACGTTCCCCCCTGATAAATATCAAAAGAATCATTATAAATATTGTTTGTTTTAGAACTTGGATTGGAAACTAGCCCTGCAGCTCCTAGTCCTATGAGTAACATGAAAAACGCCCACATAAGTTTCCAACCCATAGAACTATCAGATGAAGACTCCGAATTTTCCTTCCAAAAAGCCTCATTCTCTTCTTTTTTAGCGAGCTCCTCAGCACTAAATCTCGGACGAAGCTCATACTCTTCTGCTTCAGATACAAGTTCTGAGTCTGGACGATTAGTTTCATCCTTAAAATAGAGTGATTCTTTCTTCTTAGATTTCAAGGATTCTAAAGCAAAAATAAGGCGAGATAACTCTCTCTCCCTCAGGTGTAAGAAGTCATCTGACTCAGCCGTTGAAACTCGTTTAATCTCTGTTTCAGTTCTCAAGCCGTCTGGAGTCTCTGAAACATCCTGATAGCTTAACTGAGCCCTACTATCTTTGTCGCTTACATTAATTACTGGATTAGAAGAGGATTCATTGAACTCAATGTTTTCTATTTTTTCTACTACTTTTTTCTCAATCATTTGAGATTGAGCCAAAACCTGAGATTTCTCTTCTTCAGATTTTTTGGATTGTGATACAGAATGTTTGATGCCACTTCTTTTAGGCTGAACCTTGTTAAATTTTGATTTATGTTCCCGTCTTAAGGCTTCCAGATTTCTTTTTTCCATATATTCTCCCAATCATATTTTTTAAACTAATCAGCATTAGTAAGATAGCATTTGTTATTTATTTTGATAGATCTGCTCTAACAGACAGTCGCTAGCTTCTCTTTCTTCAATAAGCTAGAAATACCATATCTGTATCAATAACTTTTTTAAAACATCATTTACTATTTAAAATATTTTACAACAAAAATAACTAATGTGAGACTTTGATGAATAGTCCTTTTAACTTCTCAGTTCACCCTTCCTCTAAACACTTTGAAAAGGCAATGTTTCGCTAAGACAGTCTTGTTCCAGTATATCATATTTTGAACAGGTTTAGCTCTAAATCTACAAGGAAAAAGACACGAACTTTCGTCCGTGCCTAACAAAGCAATTCCAAACCATATACCAACGATATTATTTAATTCTTTCGTTCAAAATGTTCCCGCTGTTAGCATCAATGGTTATTTTAATCTTTTGCGTACCGTTCAGAGCTTCCAGCTTGTGAGATAAGCACCCCTATTCATTTATTCTATTTAGAAAGATTACTCAATAGATACTGTCCGTTTTCCTGACGGATAAAAGTCAAAGTTATCTCCTTATTTGAAGAGGTTTCATAGTTTACAAGCATCTTCGGCTCTGATTCACCATCCCCATAAACTGAGATATGTTGATATTCTGGGTATTCCTTGATTACTTCTTTAAAGGAAGAACCGCCCTCGCCTGTTTCCGCATCACCCGTCTTTAAGCTCTCTGTAATCTGGCTAGATACCTTTTTATTATAGCTGTCACTGCCGGGCATAATACTCATACCCTGAAGATGGTAGCTACCATCCTCGTGTTTCATAAAGGTCAGAGTGGTATAACTAGAGTCAGGTAACCAAGACAATGAGAGCCCTTCTTCCTGAAACGTCACACTGCTGGCCAAGCCAAAATCTTTGACTACTTGTTCAGGGGTCAATCCTTCATCATCCGCACTAACAATGCTCAGCTTTTCAAAGTCTTTCACTTCCCACTCATACACATCCTCTTTTGACGGAGCCACAAAAGAAGCAACATCGCTTTGATGTCCCTTTCGAGACAGACTTGGCACACTTCCCCCACCCATAAAATCATTTAGGAAATAGCCGCCAAGACCTCCTAGCAATAGTCCCGCTGCCAAACCTATTCCTAAAAATCCTATCAGCTTGCCCGTACTATTTTTCTTTGGCTCTGGACTTGGCTGGGCAGCGAAGTTTGCAGCTTGCTGTGGTCCGGCAAAGTTCTGACCAGCTGGATTAAATCCCTGAGGAATTGCTTCTTGAAAAGCAGGATTTCCCCAATTATCCTGCTGAGGCATCTGCTGCTGAGGAGCTTCAAAAATGGGTTGCTGAACACCAAAATCTTGATTAGGATTCATCATTTCAGGACTGTCTCCTTCTGTTGGGAAAGGCTGCCCCTCTGTTGAGTTAGCTACAAATTGTCCTGAGTCTGATGACTGGACTTGCTGTGGATACGGAGCTAATCCTTCTAAAGATTGTTCCTGCGGTTTATTTTGTTCTGACATCGTTTCTCCTTTTATTATTTGAGTTCTATTTTATTTATTGGCAGTAGTGGACAAAAGATAGTTTCCGTCCTCCTGCTGAACGAAGAACAACCTATAAGTACCATCATTAGGAGCGTCATAAGCCACCTCCATAATGGTTTGACTAGTATCCTCACTGAAATCTTCATCTACACGAATATAGATACTCCTCGGACTGCCATATTCCTTAAAAACTTCCTTATAGGAAATGCCATCCTTACCAGTCTTTGCATCGCCTTTTTTCAATTTTTCAAAGTAATCAGCCGCCATCGCTTCGTCCTCAGCATTATGTTTGCTTCCTTCAAAGCGAATATTATAGATATGAAGGCTATTCAGATAGAAACCATCTTTTTTCTTCTCAAAAGCCAGAGAAGCGGTTTGATCTGTATAATAAACTGGCCAGTCCTCCTCATCATCAGAATCTTGAAGCGTTCCCCACTCTAAATCAAGGCTGTCACGAGAGATTTCTTCTTTTAAAGCCTTGCCATATTTATCAAGAATATCTTCCACAGAAGTACCATTCGTATCTGTCTGAATAGTATTGAACCGTAACTCTGACAAACTATCAATGTCCCACTTGAACTCAGTAGTATCAGGGTCAATGTACTGATCTGATTGATCTCTCTTTGATTCTCCAGCATCTGCCAAAGGATGAAGGACAGGATATTCTCCTCTGATGACCTCCGCTACTCCCATGCTATATCCCCATACTCCCCCTCCGATTAGTCCAAGACCAAGAGAGAGCAAGGCTCCGCCTATCAGGATTCCTTTCCAAGATTTATTCTTGGTCAAAGGCGGAGTTGGTCCCTGCGGACTTGAAACATGGCCCTGCTGAGGTTGAAAATGATGCGGGAATCCCTCTTGCGACTGAGCATTCTTTGAAGGCTCAAAAGAATGCTGTGTTTGCTGTTCTGTCAATCTTCTTTCCTCTTTCTTGTTTATTTCCAATAGTCTTATCAGTTCTCTTTTAATAACGAAATGCTTTGAAAGCAGTCAGTCACAAAAGATAAACTAAATAACTAAAAACTTACATTTCCTCTGACTTTATATATAAGAAATTTCCATCTGGCTGGCCTACAAACAATAGGTATTCATAACCATCTTCTGTTTTATAAGTCACCTCAGCAATCAGACGGTTGGAGATAATCTTATTATCCACATCACGCTCGGTGGTAATGACAATTTCTGACGGAACAGGATGCTTCTTCAGAACTTCCGATAAGGCTGTCCCTCCTTCACCCGTTTCCTTGTCTCCTTCTTTCAAACGTTCAAGGTCTTTGGGAGATAATACGCTCCAATCTGTCGTTTCCTTCCCTTTTCTATATTCTTTAAAAGAATCTCCAACTACCACTTGTCTCAGATAGTAGTTCTGGTCAACTTTATCAAATTGAAAAGAAATATTTTGCTCCTTATCCCTGACAGAAGGGCCCCATCGGAGTAACAGGCGATTACGATCATATTCTGCTGAACTAGCCAAGCCATAAGTTTCAACGATTTGATCAGCCGTCAGACCTAATCCTTCATCATTTGTATAGCTCAACCGTCCCAAGTCTTTCAATGTCCAATTAAACTGAACCGACTGCCCATCTGTAGTAAAGCTGTCACTCTTGTCTTTGGCTTCTTCCTGAGCCTTACTCAGACGCTTAATCCTTTGTATATCCTTATTTGTCTGCGCCTGCTTGCCGATAAAATAAGCTGAACTGCTGCCAATCAAAAGACCAATTATGAGAGCAAAAATTGAAAGTCCTATGACTTTTCCGATATTGCCCTTCTTATCAGGCAATCCTTGCGGCTGAATCTGCTGGAAATTCCCTTGCATTGGCTGGCTAGGTTGATTTTCTTGCCAAGCCCCTTGCACTTGACCTTGTCCATCTTTATCTGACATGGTTTTCTCCTTATAAATTTTATTGATTTGTCATATTGCGAAAACATTGAAAAATAATGACAAATTTTACAATATTATAACATAAATTATTCTTCCACTCAAAAAGGGAGTGGGAAAGAACTTCAAACAAGTTAAAAAGTTCGTCTTCCCACCCCCGCACAGTTGATCAGGCAATCTTTGGGGCTTAAAAAGCGAAGGAAGATGCCAATCAACCACTGCGTCATCTATTTTTTCTAATTTAGACCCAAAAGCCTGGACTTTTGCCCAGGCTCTGAATCAAGTTTTTAGACTCTTATTTTTCTAGTATTCTTATTTAGATATTTTATCCTAATTGAGCTACTTCAAAAATCTGAATGGTAGAGCCTTTTTCAATTACTACTGCTTGGTCTGCTGCGACATGGAGTGTACCAGGAAGGCTCCCCTCTTTTGAACCATCAAAAGAAATCGTGATATGGCCCAGTCCAGTTAAATTTTTTTCTACTACATTTCCCACGGAACTAATCGAATATTCCTGATTATCTACCACCAGCTTGCCGCCTTCTAGTATTGAACCTAGCAGATTTTTGTTATCAATCTTAAAACAATACTCTGCTAAATCTTCCGGTGCTTCTTCTCCAAATAAAATGAGCATATTGGCATCTTGAATCATATTCTGAGCTTCAGGCCCCACTTGAATTACTTTAGCTTCAAAAATTTTCTTCATCTAATTCCTATTTATCCTTTCTCTAATTTGTCTTAAACTTATGCTTATAGATAAGTTTAACATAATAGTTGCTCTGTTTACGTGCATCTATCAAAGGTCTATTGATAAAGACCAATACTAGCTATCCAAGCTACTAGCACCCGCGGAACACCATTGAGAAAGCGTGAATAAAGCACAGAAGGGACACCAACCTCAACTGTTTCAGACTTGGCTTCAGATAGACCGAGTGCTACAGGAATGAAATCACAACCGTTTTGAGTGTTGATAGCAAATATAGCTGGCAGAGCCATTTGGGGCGGAATATTCCCTTTTCCGATTTCGACTCCAATTAAGGTTCCGATAATCTGACTGATAACAGCTCCGGGGCCTAACAAAGGAGATAGGAATGGCAAGGAACAGATAAAGCCAATCAAAATGAGTCCCCAGATGTTCCCCGCTAGGGGAACCATTAATTTTGCCAGCCAATTTCCAACACCTGAACCTTGAATAACCCCAATCAGCAAGGAAACAAAGGCCATGAAAGGAATGATTGTGTTGAGCATTGTTTGGATGGCTTCACGAGCAGCCTGGTTGAAAGTCGCAACGACCTTCCCAGCGCCCATCCCAATTCTTGCTACAATACTTGTTTCAGCTTTTTGCTCTGTAATTTTTTTACTAGTATCATAAGTTGGCTTTTCTGTTACCACAGTTGTCGCTTTTTCGTTTTCATTAGCAGCAGAAATTTGATTAAGGCCAACTGCTGACACATAGATTTCCTCGGTGATATATTGTGCTAGAGGGCCACTTTTCCCTGTAGCGACAATATTGATTGTAGGGATCCCCTTTTTAGGATAAATACCGCAGCGAAGAGTACCGCCGCAATCCACGATTGCTAAAGCAATTTCCTCATCAGGGATAGAAGTTTTAAATCCGTTAACAGCTTCCATACCAGTCAAATCAGCAATTTTATCTACAATATCTGGCTTTTCTCCGCCGCCAGTGATATAGATAAATTTATGCTTAGCCTCACTAGGTGTAATGACCAAAGGGCCTCCAAAACCACCATTTCCTTTAACAACTTTTATACTCTTATATGACATAATTTCACTCTTTCTATCAATCAAATGTTTTACTCAAGGTAACACCTTGCTGTTTTGCAACATAGGCAGTCGTAAAATCTGTTACCCATCCACCAACAAAGTTCATGATAATTCCTACAAGCATGTAACGGATTGCCAAGTCCATCTGACTCAAACCTAAAGTTTGAATTCCTGTCGCAATTCCCATCCATACAAACAATTCCCCAGGATTGATATGTGGGAATACACCATTTGAAGTATGGCAGAACTGCATCTGAGCTGCTACAAAACTAGGTTTATAATATTCTGGCAAGAAGCGTCCCATACTGATCGCCATCGGATTCCCCAGCATAAAGGCTGAAATGAAAGGTAAAATCATATAACGGCTAACAGGATTTTTGGCAGAAATCTTAGCCAAGGAATTGACCTTTTCTTCTCCCAAGAAAGCGATAAGGGTATTCATTGCAATCAATAGCATTAAGACAAGCGGTACAATATTTGTCATCCAGCTAATAAAGGTTTCTCCACCTAATTGGAAGAGTTTCATAAAACTCTCTGCAAATTTTGTAATGTGATTCATAAGGAACTCCTTTTCTTATTTTTTTTAAATAACTGTTTAATAGATAATTGTAAGTAATTCGCATAAAAGCCGAATCCCAGAAAAGAATCAGATGAACTTGTCTCTTTCTCAATACCTGCCTCATGCCAAAGATAGACTTTTCTAGCATCTTCTATGGCTGATTGCATCAACTTATTTTCTTTTCTCACAAGAGGATTATACTTGTCAAAATAATGGATGTCTTCTCCAACATAATCGTCCATATTTTGAAAACGCGCTAAGATTGTGACTCCTTGCATTTTGCTAGCTTTAAGAACCCGACCGTTTTCATCAACCGCGAACATGACAATCGTACCGGATTTTATTCTTCCGGACTTCCTGCCAATCGCTACGCGCCCCAGTTTTCGGAGCATCGTATAGGTCTTATTGAAGTCTTTTAGTTGCTGCCAGCCGAGGAACATTTGAAATATATAAGCTGCCATGACAAATACAGCGAAAATTATTAGCGAATTCATTAAAATACTCCTTTGCTCTTAGAAAATGATAGAAACTCAGTCTCTGTTTCTACAGCCCTCAATGCTTCTTTTAAAGAAGGCTCTCCTGCAATTCTAAAAATATCATCATACAATTCCAGTAATTCACTTTCCATTTTTGTTTCAATTTCTGAGGGAATAGCGACTAGAAAGATAAATTCAATCCATTCATCTCCTTTTTTATAAGGTTCTTCAAGCTTTCCAAACATTAAAATAGTCTTTGCATAACCCTGGTTAATTGTATGGGGGAAGGCAATTCCTCCACCAAAAATGGTTGATTGCTTTTTCTCCCTATCAATTATCCGTTCTCTAAAACCTTCATCAATCATCTGAAGTTTCCCTAACTCTGCAACCATATTTAGCAAGTATTGCTGATAGGTTTTTTGGGGGCTTAATCGAAGAAATCGTAAGCTGACTGTTTCTAGATTTTTTTGATGAAAAGCATTGGCTCTCTGCCATTCTTCCTGCAGCCATTGATCATCAAAAAGATGATTAACTTGAATGACTGGAGATTTAGAATCTTTATATTTTAGAGGAACTGTCGTAAAAATCGCGAAATAGTCCTGATTCAAATCCACATTAAAATCCTCTTCAGAATACTGAGTAATGTCTACATCATTTCCAAGGACTCGTCTGAGTTGCTGAATAATCATCGCAGCTGTTCCTCTTCCTGTTGTGCAAACTACAGCTATCTGCTTGCGAGAACCCTTAACAGCAGAATTTTGCTTTCTTAAAATCATTTCAAAATACAAAGCCAGATATCCGATTTCGGATAATTCTAATTCAGAACCAAAAATTGCAGATAGTTCTTCTCCAGCTATTTTTGCCATTTCAAAAGCAAAAGGATATTGAGTTTGAACCTCGCCATGAAATATATCATTAGCTTGCACATGGAAAATCAGTCGATTGATTAAGGGGCCTAGATGAGATTTGATTTCTTCAAATAATTCTTCATCATCAAAGTGAACCAACATTGTTTCTTTGACTTTCTTGACAATCCCTTGAAAAATCTTTGCAAGCTGTTCAGATTGATAAGATGTCTTGCTTAAAGTGTCAATAAAACGGACATTAAACGGAAAACACAAAAAGTCTATCTCAAACTGACTGAGGGAAATCTTATAAGTCATTTCAATATGATAGATTAATTTCTCAGCTAAAGGTGTCTCTGTTAAATCATTCCTATAGTAAGGAATAGGACAATTCAACACTCTAGATGTATGAATACGCTCCACCATAATTGAAATGGTCTTTCGAAGGAGTTCCTGTGTTTCTTTAGGGATTTTATAGTCCTGAACTAGCGTCTCCAGAAAAGAAGATGTTGCCTCAGTGAGTGTCCTTCCTTCAAAGTAAGGAGCCACTTGGTGAATATAGAGCAAGCGCAAATTCAGCTCGCTCCCCAAGACCTCCAGCCCACGGTTGGGCTTTCCTGAAATAGTGATAGAGTAACTCTCTGCCAAAGATTTTACTTGTTTTAAATCCTTATTAAGGGTACTTCTACTAACACCTACTTCCTCAGCCAAGTCGTCAATAAGAAGAGGGGAGGTTGACTCAATTAAACGTTTTAGCAAATAGGCAATTCTTTTACTGGAAGAATTGAAGTCACTCTCCTGTTTTAAACTACCAGATAAAATCCTTTCCAACTCTGTATAGTCATACACTTCTAACATTAACTGATCATCTTGTACGATAATCTGGATATTAGGAGACAAAACATCATTTAATTGTTGGATACTCTTTTGCAAGGTTTGCAAGCTAATATCCAGTTCTGAGCGCATATCTAACAAGGAATAAGTTGGCTGCGAGACCATTTTATCTAAAATATTATACCACCGATTTACTAAGGTCAACTCTCTTCCCTACCTTCATTGTTTTAACCGCGAGTTTTACCTCCGGCAATATTTGTAGTGACACCTGTTATATAGCTAGAACGGTCTGAAATATAGAACGCTACAAGATCAGCTACTTCCCGTAGTTTCCCACTCCGTCCCAATGGAGTCGTTGAAGTTGAAGCATAACCAGCTCGAATATCTTCTACAGTCTTTCCTCGTGTATATGCCAGTGCTTCTTCATAAGAAAGAGTTCGAAGACCCGTAGCTTCCATAATTCCTGGAGCAATTCCAACCACACGTACACCATGTTTACCAAGCTCTTTCGCCCATGAACGAGTGTAACTATAGACTGCCGCTTTCGTTGCAGCATAGGCACTTTGTCCTTCAGAACCTTCCAAGCCTGCTTCTGAAGCCATGTTCACAATTACACCTTTCCCATTTTTCACTAAAATACGTCCTACTGCCTGACTAACCAAATACAAACCTTTTTGGTTAATCATTGTTACTTTTTCGAACGTCTCATCGTCCAACTCGTAAGGACCTTTAGGATTTTCTGCATCGATTAATAATCTAGGGACATTAATCCCTGCATTGTTGACTACCGCATCAATATTGCCAAATCTTTCAACTATTTTAGCGACTCCTGCTTCTACTTCAGAGCGAGAAGTTACATCAACTTTTACAAATAATAGATTCGGGTGACGCAAATCGTTGTCGCTAAGGTCAAAATTCGCTACATTGACACCTAATTCCAGCAATTCTTCAACGATTGCCTTACCAATCCCAGATGACGCACCCGTCACAAGAACTGTTTTGCCTTTTATGTCTAACCAATCATTCATTTTGATACCTCTCAAATTTTATTTACAAGGCAATTATACAGCGCTTTCATAAAAGAATTAAGACACTCTTTTTTTCACTGTTCAAAAAAATAATAAACTAATTAAGAGGCTTGTACTAAAAAATCCACAAGAAATGAACTTGTGGATCTTTTTATATTCTAAATGAACTCAGAGCATATGAGAATCAAAGGCGTGCATTCAACTCAGCACCCAGCTCTTCAAAGCCTGGTTTCCCAAGAAGAGCAAACATGTTTTTCTTATAAGCCTCAACTCCTGGCTGGTCAAATGGATTGATACCATTCAGGTAGCCAGAAAGAGCAATAGCTAACTCAAAGAAGTAAATAGTATAGCCCAAAGTGAACTCATCTTGCTCAGGCAGGGTCACAAACATATTTGGCACTCCGCCGTCTGTGTGAGCTAACAGCACTCCATCTGTTGCTTTCTTATTGACAAAGTCAACATCTTTTCCTTGCAGATAGCCAAGGCCATCCAAGTCTTCTGCTAATTCAGGAATCAACACATTTTTGCGAGGCTTATCTACACGAATAACTGTTTCAAAGAGGATACGAGTTCCTTCTTGAATAAATTGCCCCAAAGAGTGCAGGTCTGTTGAGAAGTTGGCTGAAGTTGGGTAGATACCTTTTTGGTCTTTACCTTCTGACTCACCAGCCAATTGCTTCCACCATTCTGAGAAGTATTGCAAAGATGGTTCGTAGTTAGCTAGAACTTCTGTCAGATAACCTTTACGGTACAAGATATTGCGTACAACTGCATATTGATATGCTTCATTTTCAGCCAACTTATCAGAAGCATAAGCCTTGCGAGCAGCATTTGCTCCTTCCATCAACTTGCTGATATCAGCCCCTGCAGCTGCGATTGGCAAGAGTCCCACTGCTGTCAATACTGTAAAACGACCACCTACACTATCAGGCACTACAAAAGTATCCCAGCCATTAGCATCTGCTTCAACCTTAACTGCACCTTTAGCGCGGTCTGTAGTTGCATAAATCCGTTTATTTGCTTCTTCCTGACCATACTTCTTAACCAAGAGTTCCTTGAAGACACGGAAAGCAATAGCAGGCTCTGTTGTTGTTCCTGACTTAGAAATAACATTGACAGAGAAATCTTTGTCTGATACATAGTCTACCAAATCAGCCAAATAGCTTGAAGAGATAGAGTTTCCAGCATAGAGGATCTGAGGTGCCTTGCGTTCTTCTTTGCTTTGCAAGTTTGCAAATGAATTATTCAAGAAATCAATAGCTGCACGAGCTCCTAAATAGGAACCACCAATACCGATTACGATCAATACCTCACTATCAGATTGGATTTTAGCAGCAGCCTTTTGAATACGAGCAAATTCATCTTTGTCATATTCTTCAGGCAAGTTCAACCAGCCAGTCATTTCTGCCCCAGGACCTGTACCATTTCGCAGAGCAGAATCTGCTGCAGTCACTTGAGGCTGCATATAATCTAGTTCATGTGGTGCTACAAATTTATCTAATACCTTTGAGTAGTCAAATTTAATATGTGTCATGTTTATCCTCCAATTGTTCTTTTCTTTTATGATAACGCTTTAGGAAAAAATAAGCAAGTGCTTTTACTATTTTAAAACGTTTACATTTTTTATTCTATACTATTTTTCTAAATAAGCTAATCCTAGGACATAACTGAAAGCAATCGTTTGCGTAAGTCAACAAATTTTAGCCATATATTGAGAAGAATATTTTTGATTGACAAAGAGCCCAATATTCTATTTAAGATTGGATGTCAGCTGAATTCATTTCAGGTCCGTTCGAACTTGATTTACTGCTCCAATATCCATCTGCGCCTTTCAGGCTTGATTCATTTAATTTCGGAACCTAGTTCTCGCTTCGCTCAAACTGCGTCAATGTACCTATACCCATCTAACTTCTTCGGAGTTGATTCGTTAAGAATCTTTATAAGGTTTACAGATTTTTCCCTTATAGGAAAAACTGCATCCATTGCTCTAAGATTCATCTGCGCCTTTCAGGCTTGATTCATTATACTTCGGAACGTAGTTCTCGCTTTGCTCAAACTGCGTCAATGCCTCTAAACTCATCTTCCTCCTTCAGAGTTGATTCGTTAAGAGGCATAGAAAAAGAGCACACAGCTTACATCGCTTAGGGCTGCTGGATTCCTCCCCTGACCCGCTTCACGCAAAACTGTTGCTCCATGAATAGTATATCACATTTTTTTACTTTTGGCGACGATTTCTAAAAAAATCTTGCATGATTTGAGCACAGTCTTCTTGGAGGACACCTGTCTCCACTTCTACACGGTGGTTAAGTCGCTCATCTGTCAAAATATCATAAAGGCTGCCAGCTGCTCCAAACTTTTGATTTGCTGCTCCATAGACAACGTGAGGAATGCGCGCTAGACCGATCGCTCCGCTACACATGACACAGGGCTCAATGGTCACAAAAAGCGTTGTATCCAGCAAGCGCCAGCTATTTTCATGCCGATTCGCCTCTTCAATAGCCATAATTTCCGCATGCATAACAGCCCGCTGCAGCTCCTCACGTGCATTGTGACCGCGTCCGATAATCTTACCTTCTTTGACCAAGACACAGCCGATGGGAATTTCATCATGAGCCAGAGCAATCTCCGCTTCCTTCAAAGCTTCCCGCATAAAATCTTCTTTTTCTTCAATCGTATAGTTCATCATATTCTTTCTTAAACTTTCGTTCTCTATTCCATTATATCATAAGCTAATCAGTCGTCTTAGAAAAAAGAAAGCCACCACTAGGGTGACTTTCAGGAGATTATTATGAAAAAAGTTTAGGATTTTTAAACAAAGTTAGGAGGTCTTTGTTTATGTCGTTAGTATAAAATATATATCTTAAATGAATCTTAAGATGAAATTTTCTTGCAAAAAAGCACAAGAAGCAATTTCCTTGTGCTGACTTTTTTATAAATTAGACCAGACGCTTTCCAAGATATTGGTCTGCTCGCGGCCAGGACCGACTGAGAAGGTAGAAATACGAACACCAACCAACTCACTCACTCGGCGAACATAGTTGCGGGCGTTTTCTGGCAATTCTTCCAGACTGCGGACACTGGTGATGTCCTCTGACCAGCCTGGCAGCTCTTCGTAAATCGGCTTGCAACGCTTGAGCTGTTCCAGACTAGCTGGGTAATGGTCAATTCGCTGCCCATCCAAGTCATAGGCTACACAGATTTTCACTGTATCCAGACCGCTCAAAACATCGATGGAGTTAAGCGAAAGATTGGTAATCCCTGATACACGGCGGCTATGGCGCATGACAACAGAGTCAAACCAGCCTACCCGACGCGGACGACCGGTGGTGGTGCCATATTCGTGGCCGATATCACGAATGCGGTCACCAACTTCATCGAAAAGCTCTGTTGGGAATGGTCCATCTCCGACCCGACTGGTGTAGGCCTTGCAGACACCAACTACCTTGTCAATCTTGCTCGGACCAACTCCAGAACCGATGGTGACTCCCCCCGCAACCGGATTAGATGAAGTTACAAATGGATAAGTACCTTGGTCAATATCCAGCATAACCCCTTGAGCCCCTTCAAAGAGCACTCGCTTGCCCTGATCCAGCGCATCGTTGAGGATAACAGAAGTATCGGTCACATACTGCTTTATTTGCTGTCCATATTCATAGTATTCTTCAAAAATATCATCAAAGCTGATTGCTGTACTATCGTACAATTTCTCAAAGAGGCGGTTCTTCTCAGCTAGATTCCGCTCCAAGCGCTCTCTGAAAATATCTTTATCCAAAAGGTCAGCAATGCGGATACCGACACGAGCAGCCTTGTCCATATAGGCAGGGCCGATTCCCTTGATTGTTGTTCCGATTTTATTGTCACCTTTTGCTTCTTCCTGCAGACGATCCAGCTCGATATGGTAAGGCAGGATGACATGCGCTCGATCAGAGATGCGAAGGTTATCCGTCGTCACACCCTCTTCATGCAGGTAGTTCAATTCTTTGACCAGAGATTTGGGATTGACCACCATTCCATTTCCAATGACAGAGATTTTTTCTGGGAAGAAAATCCCTGACGGAATCAGGTGCAGCTTGTACTTCTTGCCGTCAATCACGATAGTGTGTCCGGCATTGTCACCACCCTGATAGCGGGCAATCACTTCGGCATTGGCTGAAAGGAAGTCTGTAATCTTCCCTTTTCCTTCATCCCCCCACTGGGTTCCTACAACAACTACTGATGTCATAATTTTGTCTGAGCTGAAGCAGCTCTTCCTTTCTTGAAAAGCAGGCAGGAATCTCACCTGCGATTATGTTTTATACCTCATTATATGAAAAATTTAACAATTTTTCAAGGTGGGATCCATTCTTGATTTGCTTTTCTCCTTTTGAAAACGAATTAAATTTTCAAAAAATCTGTTTTTTCTGAAAGTTGTTAGTTTATTAAAAATAAAAGTTCGGAATTATTGTAAAATCGTAGCGAAAATTTGTTTTCTTTTTCCGTTTGTAATAGACTAAAATTACTATCATAGGACGGTGAAACGATGACGATTAATCAATTACTGCAGAAACTGGATACATCAAGCCCTATTCTCCAAGCGACCTTTGGTCTGGAGAGGGAAAATCTGCGGGTGACAGCTGACGGGCACTTAGCTCAAACTGCTCATCCGAGTCAGCTTGGTTCCCGCAATTTCCACCCGACCATCCAAACAGACTTCAGCGAGCAACAACTAGAACTAATTACACCTATTGCTCACTCGACTAAGGAAGCACGACGCTTACTGGGAGCTATCAGCGATGTAGCAGGTCGCTCGATTGACCAGAGTGAACGTCTCTGGCCTCTGTCCATGCCACCACAGCTGACTGAAGAAGAGATTGTCATCGCCCGTCTGGAAAACGAATACGAACGCCACTATCGAGAGGGTTTAGCGAAAAAATATAGCAAAAAACTACAGGCCATCTCTGGCATCCACTACAACATGGAGCTAGGAAAAGATCTGGTCACTGCTCTCTTTCAAGCCAGCTCCCACCATTCACTCAAGGACTTTAAAAATGACCTCTATCTCAAGCTAGCGCGAAACTTTCTGCGTTTCCGCTGGATTTTAACCTATCTCTACGGGGCAGCCCCTTTGGCAGAAGCTGGCTTCTACAGTCAGGACATTCCCCAGCCTATCCGCTCTTTTCGTAACAGCGACTATGGCTATGTCAATGACGAGAATATTCAGGTGTCCTACGCTTCTTTGGAGCAATATGTAACTGATATTGAAAACTATGTTCAGTCAGGCGAGCTCAGCGCTGAAAAAGAATTTTACTCAGCCGTTCGCTTCCGTGGACAGAAGCACAATCGCGCCTATCTGGAGCATGGAATTACTTACCTGGAGTTTCGTTGCTTTGACCTCAATCCTTTTGACCATTTAGGCATTAGCCAAGAGACCTTAGATACTGTCCATCTCTTTTTACTGAGCCTACTCTGGCTGGATGATGTAGAAAATGTGGATACGGCATTAAAAGCCGCCCACGACTTGAACCAAAAAATCGCATGTAGCCACCCGCTGACTGCCCTTCCAGATGAGGCAGGTAGCTCAGCCCTGCTCCAAGCCATGGAAGACCTCATCCAGCATTTTGAACTGCCGACATACTACCAAAGCTTGTTTGAGCAGCTTAAGGAGGCACTTCTGAATCCTCAGCTAACCCTATCTGGTCAGCTCCTGCCTCATATTCATCAGGATTCCTTAATGCCCTTTGGACTAGAAAAAGCAGAGAAATATCACCGCTACGCTTGGACTGCTCCTTATGCCCTCAAAGGATACGAAAATATGGAACTGTCCACCCAGATGCTGCTCTTTGATGCGATTCAAAAGGGGCTGAATGTCGAAATCTTAGATGAAAATGACCAATTTCTCAAGCTTTGGTATGGCCACCATGTGGAATATGTCAAGAACGGCAATATGACCTCCAAGGATAACTATGTCATCCCTCTGGCTATGGCCAATAAAACCGTCACCAAAAAGATTTTGGCTGCAGCTGACTTTCCTGTTCCGGCTGGAGCAGAATTTTCTTCCCTAGAGGATGGACTGGCCTATTACCCTTTGATTAAGGACCGACAAATTGTCGTCAAACCCAAGTCAACCAACTTCGGACTGGGCATCTCCATCTTCCAAGAACCAGCTAGCTTGGAAGCTTATGGCAAGGCTTTAGAGATTGCTTTTTCAGAAGACGCTGCTGTATTAGTGGAGGAATTCATCGCTGGAACGGAGTACCGTTTCTTTGTCTTAGACGGTCAGTGCCAAGCTGTCCTCTTGCGAGTAGCAGCCAATGTCGTCGGAGACGGTCAGCATACTGTGAGAGAATTGATTGCCATCAAAAATGACAATCCGCTGCGGGGCCGAGATCATCGTTCACCGCTTGAAATCATTGAACTGGGCGACATTGAACTGCTCATGCTGGACCAGCAAGGCTATGGACCAGATGATATCCTGCCTGCTGGAGTCAAGGTTGACTTGCGGCGCAATTCCAACATTTCTACTGGTGGAGACTCGATTGACGTCACAGACAGCATGCACCCATCTTATAAGGAACTTGCTGCTGACATGGCAAAAGCTATGGGAGCTTGGGCTTGTGGCGTTGACCTTATCATCCCTGACAGCTCTGCCATTTCCACAGAGGAAAATCCCAACTGTACCTGCATCGAGCTCAACTTCAACCCCTCTATGTATATGCACACCTATTGTGCTGAGGGACCGGGACAGAGCATCACCCCTAAAATATTGGCCAAACTTTTCCCAGAAATGGACTGATAACATAAGAATCGCAGGGCATTCCCTGCGATTTTTGTTTGCAGGTTAGGATTCCTAATCTTTAAGCCGAGCTTACTTTCACGATAAAATAAAATCGCACCAGAAAAACCAAGCTTATCATAGAAACTTTTCAATCTTTATCCTTCAAAAACCAGCTTTTATGTTAAAATAGAGATATCACATTGATAAGAAAGAGAAACGTCCATGTCGAGGAGAAATGATGATTCCAACCAGCAACCAGAATGGTTTAGCTGGATTTGGATACTGGTATTTGTATTTGGTTCTGGAGCTGTAGCCAGCTATCTAATTCCCATAGCTATTCTGGGGGCTATTGGTTACGGAATCTATCGCCACCAAAGCCAGAAAAAAGTTCGGATTGAAGCAAAGCAAGCCAGCATTGGCCGTATTGAAGATTTGAAATCAGAGATTGGTCATGCTGACCGCCGCATTAAAGAATTGGAAGGCTACCAAGAAGATGGGGACCAAGAAAGCTATCAGAATTTAGCTCTAGAAATTCTTCCCCAGCTAACCTATATCAAAAATGCTGCTAACGACCTACGAGGAGAAATTCCTACTTCTGTCTACCAGCGAATCCAGACCAAAATTCGTACTGTCACCGATGAAATCGATGAACAACTGAAAAAGATTGAACGAGAGAAAAAACGAAAAGAAGCGCAGCCTAAGAAAACTAGTCTAGAAGAGCTAGCCCCAGAATTGGTCGCTACGGTTCGCAATATTCAGATTGACCATGAGGCCATTCTTCAAAAAATCTCTCAATCCGAAAGCAACAATAAGGAAGAGCTGACTGCCATTCATCAGTCCCAGATGGAGCACTACGAAGATATTTTAGAAGGCTACCTCAAAATCAAAGCTTCTCCCAAAGATTTTTACAATGCAGAGGAGCGGCTAGCCAAGGCCAAAGCAGCTATCGAGCAGTTTGACTTGGACCTAGACGAAGCCTTACGCCAGCTAAATGAAGCTGATTTGAGGGACTTTGACATTAGCCTGCGTATCTTAGACAAAGAAAAGCAAACAGACACTGGCTTTTAAACTAGATAAACCAAAGGAGAAACTATGAGCCAAGAATTTAATTTTGACATTGATAAAATCGCCAACAATGCTATCAGTAAAAGTGACAAAACAACGGAAATCATCGAAGCCACTACGACTCAAGGAAATGGCCAGCTAACTTTTCTGGAAAAACTGACTCCTGAGCAACAGAGTGCGATTACGGCTAAAGCTCCACAGCTGGTGGATAATTTCGTATCGGACCAAAATGCCTTGCTGGACTTTGGCCAATCTGCTGTAGAAGAGGTCAACGGTACTGTCAATCGTATCTTAGCCGAGCAGAAAAAATTACAAATTCCCCAGGTAGATGAGCTCTTAAAAAACACCAACAAAGAACTCAATGGCTTTGTCGCAAAATACAAGGATGCTCAAGTAGCGGAACTGGACAAAAAGCCTAATTTTCTGGAAAAACTCTTCAAACAGAGCAAAAACACTCTTCAAGAATTCTATTTTGACTCACAAAATATTGAGCAGAAAATGGACGGCATGGCTGCAACCGTCGTCAAGCAAGAAGACGTTCTGGCTCGCAATATTGTTTCTGCTGAAATGCTGATTGAGGACAATACCAAATCGATTGAAAATCTAGTTGGAGTTATTTCCTTTATCGAAGCTGCTCAGCAAGAATCTGGCAATCGAGCGCTCAAACTGCAGGCTGAAGTCGCTCAGCTAGATATGACAACTGTTGACTATCAAGTCAAATCGCAAGAATTAGCCCGAATGACAGAGGTGGTCAATACCTTAGAGCAGCAACACACTGAATATGTCAGCCGTCTCTATGTAGCTTGGGCGACGACTCCTCAAATGCGTAATCTGGTCAAGGTTTCCTCTGATATGCGCCAAAAACTTGGAATGCTCCGTCGCAATACCATTCCAACTATGAAACTGTCTATCGCCCAGTTAGGTATTCTCCAGCAATCGATGAAGTCTGGTCAGGTAGCTGACGCTATCTCTAATGCGAATAACGCTGCCCTGCAAATGCTCGCCGAAACGAGCAAGGAAGTCATTCCTCAGCTGGAACGGATTTCCCAAAGCCCTACTATCGCTGTTGAGTCTGTCACTAAGCTGGCAGAAAGCCTCGTCGCACAAAATCAAGGCATTATCGAAGCCATTGATAAAGGACGAGAAAAACGCGCTCTGCTAGAAGCCACTGTTATCCAATCTGCAGAGACCATCAACAACTCTGTCAAACTGCGTGATCAAAAGATTATCCAAGCCCTGTTGGACCAAGGCAAGGAAGCCCAGAAAGAATTAACTACAGAATAAGCAAAAGAGCCTAGATGGCTCTTTTAATGTTTTACTTTTTAAATGATCAATACAGTCCTGTCTTCCGATTATCCCTTTAAAACAAGCAGCTTTCCAACAGTTCTTTATTACGCAGCTGGGCTAGCCAGTTGTCAGGAATTCCTTCCAAACCATAGATGATACCAGCCAAGCCGCCAGCAACTGCTGCTACTGTATCAGTGTCATCGCCCAAATTAACAGCTTTCAGGACAGTTTCCGGATAAGAAGTGCTAGTCAGCAGACACCACAGTGCTGCTTCCAAGGTATCCACCACATAGCCAGTAGAGCGAATGTCATCTTCGGTCAGATCTGCTAAAGTTTACAAACGAGCGTAGGTCGTACTAGTCTCTAAGCCTAATAGTATTTCCGGTAGTTGCTGGCCTTTTAAGAGCCTACGAGCAATAGCCACATAAAGCAGGCAGGCCTCCACGGAAGTCGCATGGGCATGTGTAATACTGGAAACAGCCTCAATATCAGACGGACCAGCTGCCGTAAAGGCTAGGGGCAGAATCCGCATCAAAGAACCATTCCCGTTGGAATATTCATCAGACAGACCGTGTCCACTTGTCAAGGCTTCGCGAGTCGCATTTCCTACATCGAAGGTCAAACCATCTGGCGTGTAGGCTCTCTTGAAGAGCCAATTTTTAAACCGCTGCTGCATATCAACAGGATCAATCTTACCTTTTTCCCTGATAGAATCACAGGTCGCCAAAACAAGGCTGGTATCATCTGACCAAGTGCCAGCAGGTTGCTGATGGCTGCCATAGCCCACCATCTCAATCGCTTTAAAACTGCCTCGGGTTAAAAATTCATACGGAACTCCTAATGCATCAGCTACTGCCAGACCATAGACTGCCGCTTTCAAAGATTGGTTCATACTAGCCTCCTCTGCTTTTTATTTTATTATACTATTTTTGCTCTTAAAATGCTTCCTAACCCCAAAAAACAAGCGCAGCCTCGCGCTTGTTTTTCTATTTTATGTTAAAATAAAAGGTATGGACAAAATTATCAAAACTATCTCAGAAAATGGTTCATTCCGCGCTTATGTGCTGGATAGCACAGAGACGGTTCGGACCGCTCAAGAAAAACATCAAACTCAAGCAAGTTCTACTGTTGCACTTGGCCGCACACTGATTGCCAGCCAGATCTTGGCTGCAAATGAAAAAGGCCAGACCAAGATTACCGTCAAGGTCCTCGGAACCAGCTCATTAGGCGCGATTATCACAGTAGCAGATACCGAGGGCAATGTCAAAGGTTATGTACAGAATCCCGGTGTAGATATCAAAAAGACTGCCACCGGCGAAGTTCTGGTTGGTCCTTTTGTAGGCCAAGGAGAATTCCTCGTCATCACGGACTACGGTACTGGCAATCCTTACAACTCCATGACTCCTCTCATCTCTGGAGAAATCGGCGAAGACCTAGCTTTCTACCTAACCGAAAGCCAGCAAACACCTTCCGCAGTTGGCCTCAATGTCCTCTTGGATGAGAATGATAAAGTCAAGGTCGCTGGCGGTTTCTTAGTACAAGTTCTGCCTGGTGCCAAAGAAGCTGAAATTGCCCGCTTTGAGAAGCGAATCCAAGAAATGCCTGCTATCTCAAGACTGCTGGAATCTGATGACCATATCGAAGCTCTGCTGGCTGCCATCTATGGTAATGAGCCATACAAACGCCTGTCTGAAGAGGAAATCCGCTTCCAGTGCGACTGTAACAAAGAGCGCTTCATGAATGCCTTGGCTACCCTGCCAAAGGCTGACTTAGAAGAGATGCGTGACCAAGACCAAGGAGCTGAAATCGTCTGCCAATTCTGCCAAACTGCCTATCACTTTGACCAAAATGACCTGGAGGAACTGATTCGTGACAAATCTTAATACCCCTTTTATGATTGGGAATGTTGAAATTCCCAACCGCACAGTTCTGGCGCCTATGGCCGGCGTAACCAACTCTGCTTTCCGAACCATTGCCAAAGAGCTGGGAGCAGGCCTGGTCGTGATGGAAATGGTCTCTGACAAGGGCATCCAGTATAACAACGAGAAAACCCTCCATATGCTCCATATTGATGAGGGAGAAAATCCCGTTTCTATCCAGCTTTTCGGTAGCGACGAGGACAGTTTGGCGCGCGCAGCGGAATTTATCCAAGAAAACACCAAGACGGATATCGTCGATATCAATATGGGCTGCCCGGTCAATAAAATTGTCAAAAACGAAGCTGGGGCTAAATGGCTCAAGGATCCTGAGAAAATCTATAAAATCATCAACAAGGTCCAGTCCGTTCTGGATATTCCTCTGACAGTCAAGATGCGGACGGGTTGGTCTGACAGCTCACTAGCTGTAGAAAATGCTCTAGCAGCCGAAGCCGCTGGAGTCTCAGCCTTAGCTATGCACGGCCGCACCCGTGAGCAAATGTATACTGGTCATGCTGACCTTGAGACCTTGCACGACGTAGCCCATGCTCTGACCAAGATTCCTTTCATCGCTAACGGTGATATCCGCAGTGTGCATGATGCTAAACAGCGTATCGAGGAAGTCGGTGCCGATGCCGTTATGGTGGGCCGAGCTGCTATGGGAAATCCCTACCTCTTTAATCAAATCAACCACTACTTTGAAACTGGCGAAATCCTTCCAGACCTCAGCTTTGAAGATAAGATGAAAGTCGCCCATGACCACCTCTCCCGCTTGGTAAATCTCAAAGGAGAATATGTAGCTATCCGCGAATTCCGGGGCCTAGCTCCGCACTATCTGCGCGGTACTGCCGGAGCAGCCAAGCTCCGCGGTGCTATTTCACAAGCTGAAAGTCTGGCTGAAATTGAAGAACTCTTACAAATTCAAAAATAAAAACAAAAGGAAGCCAATTGGACTTCCTTTTTTGTTCTGTTTAGGGTTGAGTCACTACAACGCTTGTTACTGAGCCGTCTGCTCCTGTTGTAATCTGCAGATTGGCATTGCCTTGCCCGCTTAACTGCGCATTGTATTTGCCATCATCCAGTGTATAAGAGTAGGAAGCAATGGAATAATTATCTGTCTTTCCATCTGCAGACTGGACAGTGAATTGACCATTACCTGATACAGTCACAGTATTTCCATTGGCATCCTTCCAAGTTCCAGCAGCGGCTGAGAAATCCCCATCCACCATAGTCAAGACACCTTTATAGCGAGCATTGCTGGCTGCCTGTTTATTCTGAAGCTGGCGATTGCTTTCGGGCGCTTGGGCTGGTTGAGCTGCTTGATTCTGAGTGTTTTGTCGACCTGAGGCTTGCTGTGGCTGCGGTTGTTGGGCTTGAGGAGCTTCGACAGTAGACTGTTGCTGACTGGCAGGAGCTTGGGCTTGTCCAGGCTGGCTAACTGCTCCTTCTGAAGAAGCGCTATTGCTAACCTTAGGAGAAGCGCTGGCCTTGCTGGATGACGCAACTTTTGAGCTAGAAGAAGCTTGAACAGTCTTGCTAGAACTAGCACTTGTTGCACTTTCTTCTTTCTTACCACATGCCCCTAAAAGCAAACTAGAAGCCAGAACTGCAGCTGCCATCATTTTTGTATAAGTACGTGTTTTCATCTTTTGTCTCCTTGTAATATTAAGAAATCTTTTTGTAACACAATTGTAACACTGTAATTTTACTATGTCAATCATTTATGCAAAATTCTTAAAAAATTTTTTACTCAAGCGAAGTTCTGTTTCTCAATCTGTTTCTTTTGTCATGAGAAACTTGCTTCTACTTATCTATTCGTAATTAAAAACGAAAAAACAGGACAAATTTGTCCTGCAGAGAAATATATGATCGGCTTTCTTTTAATCTGGTTTTTCTGCCTTCAGCCGATACACTTTTCTCGGCTTCTTCTTTGGCACGCGCTTAACACCAGCCTCCTCTAGGTATTCTCCAAATTTCACTAGAAAATTATTGCTGACAATAGGTCGTCTAGGCGTGATGAGATTGACCAACTCAGTCCCTTCATAGACAGTAAACAGTGATTCTAGCAAATGGAGAAAAGTTGGATTCCAGTCCAGTCGCCCCTGAATCCGCTTGATAGATTCCAGCAGGATTTGGTAGTGGTCAAAGGCAAAGTCCTCTGCTGTCAGGAGCCGCTCACCGTCTCTAAAACTCCTTGTCTTAAAGTCTACATCAAGAAAGGTGACTTCCTTGGCATCATCCCCAGCTTGTACTTGATCTACTGCTATGGCCGGCAGATAGACTAGATGGGCAATGGTGATGACCCATCCGCGTGGATCACGCCCTGGAGTAGATACCGTCATCAGCTGTTCCACCTTTTCCAGCGGTATCTCCAGCCCCACCTCTTCCTTGACTTCCCGAATGCAGGCCTGATAGGCATCCTCATGCTTGTCTACAAAACCTCCGACCAAAGCATATTTATTTTGATAAGGGTGAGCCTTGCGCTTGATGACCAAGAGTTTTATCTGACCTTCTACGAAGCAGTAGGCCACCATATCTGCTGTTACGCTGGGCGTCTCGTACTTGGGTAAATCCTGTGTCTTGTACCATGCCAAAAAGGCGGACTCATCCGCCATGGTTTCGTAGTACTCTTTTTCCGACATTCCCGCTGGGATATCCTGTTTGGTCATGAGTTTCTTCCTTTCCTAAGCTATTTTTTCTATCAAAAAATCTCAAATCTTAGTCTAAGCTTTCTTCACCGCCTTGGTCCACTGATACCATCCAACGATACTATTGAGGGTATAGACCCAGTACATGGCCTGGATATGAAGGTTGCTACCCCACCAGAGATAAATACTGAAGAGATTGGTCGCAATCCAGAAGATCCACTGTTCGCGGTAGAGACCAGTCATGAGAAGCTGACCGATACCATTGGTCGCATCTGTCACGCTATCACGGAAAGGCCGGTGACTGTGAATGCTCTTATAAGCAAAGCCCATGCCAATCCAAATCAAGGCCGTCAAGGCCAAATATTTAAGCCAGCCACGCCAGTCTAACTTCTTAGCTTCAAAATGAGATGGCTCTTCCTTATCTTGTTCATTAACCCGGTTGGACAGCCAAGTATAAAGGCCGATTGGCTGCATAATAAAGAAGTAGACCGTAGTCAGCACTTCTCCATAGAAGCTAGCCTGAAAGGACAATAGGAGATAAATTGCCGAATTAACCGCTCCAAAGAGGTAATTGCTGGCCCGCCCCTCGGCCACTAGAATAACGCAAACGATGCCTGTCCAAGAAGCAAAGAGTCCCAGCCAATCATGTTGCTTCTGGCCACTGGTGAACTCCAGAATGAAAGGCAAACTGGAAAGTGTAATCAAGTAGAGCCATTGAGCCAAGCTGCGTCCGCTACATAAATCCTGCCAGAGCAATTTTGCAATCCCCTTAATACCCTGCTTTTTAGCTGCGGCACAGACATTGCGGAAATTCCGAGCAAAAGTTTGAGATTTTTGTTTCAGTCCTGCGTAGAGAGCCGCAGGAGAGAGTTTTTGATTTTTTACTACCATTCTATTTTACCACTTTCTTTTTTAATCCGCTTGATAAATCATGTCAATCGCTTCTTTGGCCGCCTGATAATTGTCCAAATAACTGCCAGCCAGATAGACCGTCGGAATATGAGCCAAGCACTGCTCTTTCAGTCTTTTTAGATGGCTTGAAAAATCACTGCGGATAGCCTCGTCTGCCATGCTCATATCGCGAAAGCCATCGTTAACATAGGCCCCAACCGGCTCAGCAAAGAGAATCAAATCCCATTTTTCCTTGGACAAAATGCTGGCAAAGAGATTGTCAAAAGTATCTGTCTCTTCATCCTGAACCGGACTTTCTTTCAGATAGTAATCATAGTAAGCCTTGGTTACCAGTGAATTTGTATCAGCCACGACCAGACCACGGTTGGAGCTGCTGTCAATCAAACGGGAAGTCTGAGCATATTGTCCCAAGAGCAGATAATAGTAGTCTTTAGGGGTCAGCTCATCGTCTCTCACATTATTTTGAATCTGGTATTCTCGAGCATATTCCAGGCTGACTGGAGCATCATAGTAGCGAGCTAAGTCCTTGGCCAAGGTCGTTTTACCATTGCTGGCGCTACCCATAATCAGCACTTTCTTAGTAAAGTGACGGCGGAAAGGTTGGGCGATATATTTCCAATAACGACTAGGATTTTCCCGAATCATCGTTGCTGAAATCCCAAACTGTCGCTCCTGCAAGGATGTTTTGAAGTCACGCTTTTCTAACTCCTCCTGATAGTCAGCTTCTCCAACAAAGAAAATCAGTTCCTCCCGTTCTGAATCATAGCCCACCAACTCCAATAAAGCCGGCAGCCACTTGTCCCAACCCAGAGGATAGCGAGGAAAAGAAGTTTCATCCAGTTTGTAAACCTGGGTCAATTCATCATCTGCGAAAGTCTCCCGCGTATAGCGGAATCGTTTCTGCAGAGATAGACCCACTTCCTGCCCACGGTCTCCCTCATAACCTGAAACCACCACGCGCACCTTGTCGTAAGAACGCTTAGCCTTCTGTATCAAATCGATATGCCCCTGATGCAAGGGAGCAAATGTTCCAAATACGATTGCAATTTTTTCTTTCATAGGCCTATCCTTTTTATTGTTTTTTATATTTTTGTTCTTTATATGTTTTTATTATAAACTATATTTTTATTTTGTCAATAGTTTTTTATAAAATTTTATAAAAATACTTTTAAGACACTTTAAAACTGTATTAAGCGCAAAAAAAGAACCTAATGTCTTAAGCATCAGATTCTTTCTATAAAAGATTTATTGCTGATAGACTTCTTGGTAGAATTCCAGCTTGTCTCCATCCTTGACAGTGATTTGATTGGCTGCCTTAGGAGCCATTTCTCCGTTGACCTTAAACATCCAGTAGAGGCCCTTTGCTTCATCCTGAGCATGGCCGTCAATAGAAGTGATAAAACCATCTTTTTCTTCGACCTTATAGGCCTTCTTCAAAGCATCCATAGCTGTCTTTCCTTCTTCAACAGCCACCGTTTTCTCGCTCTTCTCCTGACCATCTGGTGCAATACTGATGCTGATTTTCAGTTCCTTTTTGACAGAAGAATCAGCGGAACTAGAGCCCTTGTCAGTATTTGTCTGGCTGCTGCCACAACCTACAAGGAGAAGGGCAAAAGCAAGTGTGAGCAAACTAAAGATTTTTTTCATTATAGATCCTCCTTAAAATAGGGTACAAGAGTGGGTAAAAAAACAAGGTCGACAGTCCGTGCGCTATATTGAAGGTCAAAGCGTTAATAATCGCATAAGACCACCAGTGATAGTTGTAAAGCAAGGCTGTCAGTGTATCGATGGCAATGCCATAGCCAAAGGATAGGAGAGCTGCTACTATTCCCTGTCCCACTAGATTTAACCGAGGATAGAGCAGTCGCCAAAGGCAAAGAATCAGTCCAAAGGACAGCAACTGAAAGAGGACGATTGGACTCATCCCCAAAAGAAAGGCTGATGTAAACATCGTCACAGCCATGACCAGGAGTGAAGTCGGCAAATCCTCAAAGATGACTATCAGGAAAAAGATAGCTGAGATAGGCTGCACATTTGGCAGAAAGGAAAATGCATAGCGAAAGGCCACACATAGAGCCGATAGGATGGCAATTTTAGCCATTTTACGAGCAGACAAAGGTACCTCCTTTTCTAATTGAGTGAATCAATAGAAGTTGGACTAGGTATGCAGCTCAACAGCATCCCAGTCCTGGGCCGTATTCAGCCCCAGCAGCCAGTCAAGACCAGACCGCCTCTCCAGAACAACACTTTCATCAAGGCCTGCCGATGCTGGCTGGTCATGAATCCGAGCATCAACACAGGCCCAATGATAACGATAAATCAAATCATCCTCATCCAGTAACTCTTCTAAGCTGCGCGGTTGGCATTTTCTCAGAAATTCCTGAAAGTCAACCGCACTAGCGACTGCGTCAATAGCAGCATCACAATCACAAATCTTATCTGGAAACGGCAAAGCATCTACTAGACCCAAGTACCAAATCAAGGACCAATAGGCCTCGTATTTCCAAACCATATTGATGATAGCTGCCGGGTCGGCACGATCTTCCAAGACTGCCCTTTCTTTGGGCGTCAACTCTTCCTGCACCCCGTATTGCTGCAGTTTATCCTGCAGCCACTGGCGGCTCTCCTCATTATAATTATTATTTTCGATATCCAAGGCCGCCTGAATAATCAAGAGGCTGCTAATAGCTCGACGCGCAATTTCTTCTAGCGAGCGCGGCCGCACCTGCTCAGCACTTTCGATGACCGGCAAATGCTCAATGTAAGGAATACCTTCCTTTTTCAACCGCTGGATACTAGCCGCCTTGCGCTCTTCTGGTGTTTTTACTCTGGCTTTCTTGCCGGCAAACAAGTCTTTAAAAAACGACATATCAGCCTCCAATCCTTCAATTCCAATTTCATTGAATGATGAAATAACTGTTCGGTATCTATAGGTATGATTGCTATCAGGGATTAACCGCGAGCACTCAACTTTCCATTGAAAGACTGCGCTTTCTAGGCCACTTCGAACTTGAGTTGGCCAGCTTTGACCCCGACCTTAAGAGTTTGACCTGTTGTCAAATCTCCTGTCAAGAGTAGCTCAGACAGCTTGTCCTCTACTTGAGTCTGCAGAGTGCGGCGCAATGGCCGTGCTCCCATTTCCACATCGTAGCCTTCCTGAGCCAGTAGCTTAAGGGCACTAGCCTGGAACTTCAGCTCAATTCCCTTCTCAGCAAGACTGGCAATGAGCGGTTTGACCATAACCTTGACCACTTCCTGCATATCTTCTGCAGATAAGCTGTGGAAGACTACTTTCTCGTCAATACGGTTGATAAACTCTGGTCGATATGCTTTCTTAAGCTCTTCCAGCATCCGTTTTTCCATATTGGCATGGTCCAAGCGAATATCGCGCGCTCCAAAGCCCACCGTCTTATCATCCCGCAAACTGGTTGCCCCCAGATTGCTGGTCATGATAATAATCGTGTTGGAGAAGTCCACCTTGCGACCCTTGCTGTCCGTCAGCTGACCATCATCCAAGACCTGGAGGAGGACATTGAAAATATCTGGATGCGCCTTTTCCACCTCGTCAAAGAGTAGGACAGAATAAGGTCGGTTGCGCACCTTTTCCGTCAGCTCCCCTCCTTCTTCATAGCCTACATAACCTGGAGGCGCTCCGTTGAGACGGCTAGCCGCGAATTTCTCCATGTACTCACTCATATCAAAGCGGATGAGGGCAGATTCGTCATCAAAGAGACTTTCGGCCAAGGCCTTGGCTAGCTCTGTTTTTCCGACTCCTGTCGGACCTAGGAACATAAAGGAGCCAATCGGACGCTTGCTGCTGCGGATACCAGACTGGTTCCGTCGGATAGCTCGGCTGATAGCTGAAATCGCCTCGTCCTGCCCAATCACGCGTTTATGCAATTCTGTTTCCAAATTGAGGTATTTCTTCGCATCTGTCTGAGTCAGCTTCTGCACAGGAATACCAGACAAGCTACTAAGTGTTGCCAAGACATCGTCTTCTTCCACTTTCAGTTTATAGAGCTTGGGTTGCTGCTCTTGCTCAAGCAGTTGGGAAACCTTTTTAAAATCCGCTGCCATCAAGGCTTGATCCACTGGCGTCAAATCCGACTGCTCGTAATTCTGTGGCCCTCTATTCTGCACTGTCGCACTGGCCTCGTCCAAAAGATCAATGGCAGAGTCCGGCAGGTGCTTGCTAGTCAGATAGCGATGGGCATATTTCACCGCCGTCTCAATAGCCTGATCACTAATCTGCACCTTGTGATGGTCCTCATAGCTCTTTCTCAAGCCTTGTAAAATAGCAATGCTGTCGGCCACATTAGGCTCTTCTATGCTGACCTTGGCAAAACGCCGAGAAAGGGCAGCATCTTTTTCAATATGTTTCTGATACTCTTCCTGCGTCGTAGCACCAACTGTCCGCAATGTTCCGCGAGCTAGAGCCGGTTTCAGGATATTGGCCGCATCCAAGGTCGAGTCAATACCGCTGCCAGAGCCCATGATGGTATGAAGTTCATCGATGAAAAGAATAACATGACCATCTTCTTCAATGTCATTGATGATATTGTTCATCCGCTCCTCGAAGTCTCCGCGAAAGCGAGTGCCAGCAACTACATTCATCAAGTCCAGCTCCAAAACCCGCATCTTGGCAAGTTCAGCGGGAACCTGACCAGCCGCTACACGCTGAGCCAGTCCTAAGGCCAGAGCTGTCTTACCAACCCCAGCATCTCCAACCAGCACTGGATTGTTTTTAGTCTTGCGACTGAGAATCTGAACTATTCGTGAAATTTCCTGATCACGGCCAATGACGGGCTCCAATCGGCCATCTCTAGCCAGCTCCGTCAGATCACGGGTGTAATCTTCCAGCCCCCCGCTGGTAGAAGCCGGCATCCCCATCATATTAGCCATGGTCTGCTTGGCTGCCATTACTCCCTTATTCAGACTGCGGATAGCCTTGATATCTTCCTTGCCCCAGCCAGCTCGCTGCTCCAAGACCTTTCGCAAATCACTAATTTTCAGTCCCTGCTCCTTGTCCTCGTAGCTAAAGCCAGTAAATTCCAGGATACGAGAAGCCAAGGTCCCTCGGTCAAATAGCATGGCCAGCAGCACATGCTCAGTACCTACATGCTTAGCGCGAACAGCTTCTGAAATCTGGCCCGCTTCCTCAAACAGCTCCTCTAAGCGATAAGAAAAAGGCAGCAGCTCGAAGTGACCGTCTTTCTGATAAGCCTGACCAGTAATCTGAAAAGCTGCTTCTTCAAATCCATCCACTTCCACAGGAAACTCATTGAGAACTGAACCAGCAACGCTGTAGGGATTATTAGCCAGAGCAATCAACAGATGCCATGATTCCAGATAATCTGTCGTAAAATGGCCGGCCAAGAGCTGGGCTGCTTCCAAGCTTTCTATTAAGGCTTTTGAGTATTTCATTTATGATTCCATTCCTTTTCTGTCTAGTTGTTGTAAAATCTTTTTTAATATCCGGGCACGAATCACCGCAGCCCCATCACCCAAAATCGAGTCCGACGCTGTTGACAAGATTAGATTGCCCTCACGTTCAGTCATAATCTTCTCGTCAAAAAGAAGCTGAATAACATCTGTGAAAACCTGCTGGCTGACACGCTCTCCCACACTGTCGTACAGGCCGCAAAGCATCTGATGCCGGTCGGAAAATTCAATCTTTCCAATTCGAATATAGCCGCCGCCACCACGCTTACTCTCGACGATATAGCCCCGACTTTCCGTAAAACGCGTCTTAATCACATAGTTAATCTGACTGGGAACCACCTGAAAAACATCAGCCAGTTCACTGCGTTTCAGTTCAACCATTCCCGCCTGAGCCAGAATAGATTTGATATATGCTTCAATACTGTCCGATGTATTTTTTGCACTCATGACTTCCCTTTCCAGTTGAGAATTTCAGAATAAATCTCTTTTTTCCTTGCTTCTCTAACATTGACTATCTTTGACTAATATTATACCGGAAAAGTCTCTATTTTGAAAGAAAAAGGGATGACTGAAAGGTCTGACAATTCAAACTAGTGAAAAAGCTTTGTCAGACTTGTGTAACCGCTTGCTTTTTGCTTTTAAAGCGTTATAATATAGGTGGAAATCCACAAGGAAAAGACAGACAGAAACTCCTGCCTGCCAACGATCATCTAAACAAGGAGGATAATCCAATGAAAATGGATTGGCTCAACTATTCTCGTCATGTACTCAAATGGCTTTTTGCAGCTCTGAGTATTTTCACCATCTTTTCTGCTGACTATGTCGATATTCCTATCGGAGCTCTCATCGTCTGTCTTTATGCTCCCCTGCTCTTCGAACAGGAGCTAGTCAGTAACCGAGTCAAATGGTATAGCTTTCTGATCATGATGGTGGTTACTCTGCCCCTTTTGTTTATTACTAAAGTCTATCAGTTTAGCTTGACTTACCCCCAAACGACAGTGCTTCTCTTCCTCTTGGCAGTCTTGATTTTTACCAACGGCTTGATTGCACATAAGGAAGAAAGAGAAAAAGCAGCTAAGTGATGCTGCTCACCATTCTAAACTTGATGTTTAAAAACCTATAAAAAGGTCTGAGAAAAAATCTCAGACCTTTTTATCGTTCTATTTCTAAGCTAAAAACGATTAGTTTTGACCAAGAGCAGCAGCCATTGTTGCAGCTACTTCGTTTTCAAAGTCGTTAGCAGCTTTTTCGATACCTTCACCAACTTCAAAGCGAGCGAACTCAACTACTGAAGCATTTACTGATTCAAGGTAAGCTTCAACTGTCTTGCTGTCATCCATGATGTATACTTGTGCAAGAAGTGTGTAAGCTTGGTCAACTTTAGTATTGTCAAGCATGAAGCGGTCCATTTTACCTGGGATAATCTTGTCCCAGATCTTTTCTGGTTTGCCTTCAGCAGCCAACTCAGCCTTGATGTCTTCTTCAGCTTGAGCAACAACTGCATCAGTCAATTGAGCTTTAGAACCGTATTTCAAGTGTGGAAGAGCTGGTTTACCAACCATTGCACGGCTTTCGTTGTCTTGATCGATGACATGGTTCAATTGTGCCAATTCATCTTTAACAAATTGCTCATCCAATTCTTTGTAAGAAAGAACTGTTGGTTTCATCGCAGCAATGTGCATAGAGATTTGCTTAGCAAGAGCATCGTCTCCACCTTCGATAACGGAGATAACTCCGATACGGCCACCGTTGTGTTGGTAAGCACCAAAGTGTTGAGCATCTGTCTTTTCAATCAAAGCAAAGCGACGGAAAGAGATTTTTTCTCCGATAGTTGCAGTTGCAGATACGTATGCAGCTTCAAGAGTTTCACCTGAAGGCATTGTCAAAGCAAGAGCTTCTTCGTTGTTAGCTGGTTTACCTTCAGCGATTACTTTCGCAGTTGCATTTACCAAATCAACAAATTGAGCATTTTTCGCAACGAAGTCAGTTTCAGCATTCACTTCAACAACAGCGGCAACATTACCGTTTACGTAAACGCCTGTCAGACCTTCAGCGGCAACACGGTCAGCTTTCTTAGCTGCTTTTGCCATCCCTTTTTCGCGAAGCAATTCAATCGCTTTTTCGATGTCGCCATCAGTTTCAACAAGTGCTTTCTTAGCGTCCATGACACCAGCACCAGATTTTTCACGCAATTCTTTGACAAGCTTAGCTGTAATTTCTGCCATTTTTCTTCTCCTATTTTTTAATGTAAATAAAGGAGCTGGGCTGAGCCCTGCCCCTTTAGGTTAGTTTACTGATTATTCGTTTGAACCTTCAACAACTTCAACGATTTCTTCAATAGAATCTGCTTGAGTTTCAGTTGCAGCCAATTCTGCTTCTACTGATTCAACGCTATCTTCACCTTGACGGCCTTCGATAACAGCATCAGCCATTTTCGCAGTGATCAATTTAACCGCACGGATTGCATCGTCGTTAGCTGGGATGATAACATCGATATCATCAGGATCAGTGTTAGTATCAACCATAGCAACCACTGGGATACCTAATTTCTTAGCTTCCTTAACAGCGATTTGCTCTTTATGAGGGTCAACTACGTACATCACATCTGGGATGCGAGGCATATCTTCGATACCGCCCAAGAATTTTTCAAGACGAGCACGTTGTTTGTTGAGAAGAGCGACTTCTTTCTTAGGAAGAACTTCGAAAGTTCCGTCTTCTTCCATGCGTTTGATTTCTTTCAAACGAGCTACACGTTTTTGGATAGTAGACCAGTTTGTAAGAGTTCCACCCAACCAACGGTGGTTGATGAAGTATTGACCTGAACGTTCTGCTTCTTCTTTGACAGCGTCAGCAGCTTGCTTTTTAGTACCAACGAAGAGGATAACTGCATCGTTAGCAGCAGCATCACGCATAAAGTCGTAAGCTTGGTCAGCATACTTTACAGTTTGCTGCAAGTCGATTACGTGGATACCGTTACGTTCAGTGAAGATGTACTTAGCCATCTTAGGGTTCCAGCGACGAGTTTGGTGACCAAAGTGAACACCAGCCTCAAGAAGTTGTTTCATTGAAATTACTGCCATGAGTAAATTCTCCTTTTTGTTTTTTTCCTCTTTTAGATTTCAGCTCGCAGGACCACCCGAGGGCAACAGTCCCACAATTCATCTAAAATGAGTATTTTGCCATTTACACGGCAACCTCTATTATAACAAAAGCGCAGCTCTTTGACAAGGCATTTACCAGATTTTCTTCCGCTAGCCACTATTCCCACTTCTCAGCAGAACATTTATTCTCCAAATTGTTCAGAATAGGAACATCTAATATTTTCTGCTTTGACTATGAAAGACTCTTGACGAAAGCAAGTATTTACGATAGAATAATAAGAGTCGCGGCGGTATAGCCAAGTGGTAAGGCACGGCTCTGCAAAAGCTTGATCGTCGGTTCAAATCCGTCTACCGCCTTCGTAAATATATTTCTAGAAGTCCCTCAAAGGGCTTTTTTATTGCATTTCCTATTGTTTCTAGCAAATTTTGCTGATATAATATTATAAAAACATCATTCATCATCAGCGAAAGGAAAAAAGATTGATTATGAAAAAAGTCAGCTTCTATGCCCTCAGCCTTCTCTCTCTGCTAGCTCTCTCAGCCTGCATGCCTGCCAAGCAGACACAGCAAAGAAAAAAGACGCCTAGCTCCCTCAAAGCTTCGAAAAGTTCATCCTCTAAGGAAACATCCAGCAAATCATCTAGCAGTAGCTCTAGCACCTATGAAAGTAGTGATGAGGTATTTCAGAAACGTGCTAGCTTTGATCCAGATGATGCTTCTGCACTACAATACATACCAGATGCAGCTTCTATTCCTGAATTAGAGAAAATAAGAAATTTTCATATTTCCACTGGCTTTGTCATTCAGGTAAACGGAGAGGATATCAATGGTGACAAACCTAAAACGTCTTACGATGAGGTAACAGCGACTCTAGGCCAACCCACATTCAGCACTGATGAGAATGACCCTGGCAATTCTGTCAACATCTGGCACACAGACAACGGAGACATTATGTGCTACTTTACCAATAATGTCCTGACGAATTTGAGTTTTAGCCTAAAAGACGCTCAGCCAGCCAAAAGCAGTTACTCTAGCATCACCACATCCGACACTCCCAAGACAGCTTTCGACAAGCTTGGTCGTCCGGAAATGATTATACGTTCAGAACGCGATACAACCTTTGTCTATAAAAATTCTAATGATGAACAGTTTAGTTTCTCTACCCAGAACAATCAAATCGTTGGGGTAATGTCTACCTATCAAATGAAACAAACTAAAGACATTATTGACTCCGTCATTAAGGATAAGTAATCTTCTAATCAGTTCCAAAAACATAAAAATCCAAGATCTTTTCAGTCTTGGATTTTATTTTTGACTAGGATAACAACTTCGTCGATTAAAGCTCTGCAATTTGGCTAAGATTAACTTCAGCCACGGTGTCATTGCCAAACATGGAAATAATCATCTTGACCTTGTTATTATCAATCTCCGTAATCTTACCTGTATAGTCAGTAAAGGCACCATCTATGATACGAACGGTATCCCCAACCTTGACATCCAAGTCAAATTCCTGCACTGTTTGCCCCATGGAGATGAGAATGTTGCGAATTTCTTCCTCCAAGAGTGGTGTTGGTTTAGAACGGTTTCCGTGTGAACCAACAAATCCTGTTACATTCGGAGTATTCCGCACGACAAACCAGGCTTCGTCTGTCATTACCATTTCCACCAAAACATAACCAGGGAAGCGATTTTCTTCGATTTCCTTGGTCTTGCCATTTTTCTCTACTTGCACGGTCTGAGTAGGGATTTCCACGCGCAAGATATTTTCCAGCATGTTATAAGTTTGAGCACGCTGCAAAAGATTTTCTTTCACCTTGTTTTCATAGCCTGAATAGGTCTGCAGTACAAACCAGCCTTTGTCAAAACTGTCCATGAGTTCATCCTTTCCTAAATAAAAAAGCCTGCGGGCTTCTGCTTCTTTCTAGCCCTATTATACCATAATTTCCTCAAATGCAAAGGAATTTATTAACTATTTTCCTGACAAATCAAAGTCTTTTAATTCTGCCTCAAAATTCTTGACAAGGGAATATAAAATGGTATAATAAATCTATAATTTAATATTTTTACTTTTCAGTTGGGTATGAGGCCTGTCGGCTTCATTCTATCTTTAAGAACTGACTTTCTAATCTTTACTGAGACTTAGACTGCTTAAGAGATAGTACCAAAATACAGAAAAACAATCTACGAAGCTATGGGATTGGTATTTTGAAAGATTTTGTGTGACAGCTTAGACATTTATGACTATCGGTAATATTATGACTTTTCGGGCTATGGCTTGAAGAACACTAAGAAAGATTTTTTCAAAACTGACTACATAGGATGTTTTGTTAGTAGAATCGCTTTTTGGTGTGCTTTGAACTTGTTTGAGAGGTCTTTTTTGCTGAACAAATGAATGTCGAATCAGAAGGTATTTCCAGTTGGAAAAAAATTCTGATTTCACAGGTGTTCAAATGGCAAGCTGCGAGTGTGGCTTTTTTATTTGAACAAATTATTAATATCTTTAAGGAGGCGAGATTATGAAGAAAGAGACTGCAGACCAGCAGCCCATCAACTAATCTTCTCCTTAGAGTACAAGCAAGCCTGACAAGCCATTAAAGAAGACATGTATTCTTTAGCAGCATTCAGGTACATCCGCATGTCCTATGAAAGGAGACGATTGACATGCTCAACACTATCACGGACGCCATCCACTCTCTCGCTCCCAACATCTCGGTTGTTATCACCGTCGTCCTGCTCTACTTGGGCAAGAAGACGGCTGATAAGCTCGTTGACGAGGTCCTCAAGGACCTCATTGCTTCGGGAAAGAAGTTCCTGGAGAAGCGCAAGCAAAAGCGTCAGCAGAGCCTGCGGAAGCAGATCAGTCTTCTTCGGAAGAAGAATGCTGAACTTCGCAAGCTCACTAAGCTGGACGAGCGCAAGCTCGAGGAGCTTTTGCTCAGCAAGAACGAGCAGCAGCGCAAGCAAAACCGCAGCAATAAGAAGCGGGGAAAGCACAACAACAAGCGCCGGAAGAAGTAATTCCGGTGCAACCAAGGAGCCCTCATCTACGCCAATAGATGAGGGCTCCGGCTTTATTCTGGGAGAATTTCTATAAAAAAACTCTCACCTACGCCAATAGATGAGAGCCCTCGATTGTACATGCATACAACCTATCACGGAATTATATTATAACTTATTTTTTATACCTTGTCAAGTGTTATATAAAAATAGTATGTGTCATAGATTTTGAGAAGATAAAAAATCTAAACTCACTAACAACCATTTAGAAAATTATATCCTGCCAGAATGGTTCATTAAAAAACTCTCATCTACGCCAATAGATGAGAGTCCTCGATTGTACATGCATACAACCTATCCTAGGTATACTATTTTAGCCCCTTTTTTATACTTTGTCAAGCTTCACCTAAAATAGAATAACTACATACGTCAAAAGTCCCACCTACTCACAATAGATGGGACTTTGAATAATATGCCTGTTGTAGACTTTTTTATTTCTACTTAAATCATTAAGAGAAAATATTCAGAATCTGGAAAAGACCGCTTGCCACTACTTTGTCAAAGATATAGATGATCACTACGAAGAATGCAGTGTATTCCATGACAGAAATAAAATCTGTCCATCTCTCTTTTCGGGTAGGCCAAGTTGTATCTTTCAATAATTTAAAAACGTCTTTAAAGAATTTCACAACAATCTCCTATCTAGTTTCTTTATGCAGGGTATATTTACTGCAATGCTTACAAAATTTATTAACTTCTAAACGCGTTGGTTTTGGAGTGCTACTGAGCTTAACCGAGTAGTTCCTAGAACCACAGACTGTACACGCTAGACTCGCTTTTTTTAATGCCATAACGCCTCCATCTTTCTTATTATAGCAGGATTCTATACTTTTGACAAGCCGTTCAGCTCTTTTAAATCCTATTGAAACCAGCTGGTAACAGTATCCCAAAGGTTTTTCGCTTTCTCAGGAATACCAGTGTCATCAATGGCTTTCTTGGCTTCATCCACCAGATTTTGAGCTCGGTCCTGAACGTCCTGCAGGAAGTCTTTGTTTTCAGTTGTAGTTCCCGTTTCTTCGGTACCATAGGTGTCCACAGGGGCAATACCGTTGGCAGCATAGGCATTCTTCTGCCCTTCAAAGGAAGTTCCTTCTGTATATGGCAGGATGCTATTGGCAACATTTCGGAAAACCGCCGAGGCTTCATTCGCGCTGGTTCCAGTCAGATAGTGGGTTTCATCAGTTTTTGGAAAGCCTAGCCACTGGCTGATAACCACATCCGGCGTATAACCAATAACCCATTGGTCACCAGATAGATCTGGGTTAAAGTCCGTTTCAGTTGTACCGGTCTTACCAGCCATAGTATAGCCATACGGAGCCGCATAAATACCTGTACCGTTCGAGAATGTCCCCAGCATCATGCTGTTCATCTTGTCGGTCGTTGAGCTATTGAGGACCCGAGTAGAGGTTTGGCGATGGGTCTTGACGACCTGACCACTGGCATTTTCAATTTTTGTAATGAGATGGGCATCATTCATCACACCGCCGTTGGCAAAGACCGAGTAGGCCTGCGCCATCTGCATTGGATTGGTCGTAACTCCGCTTCCTAGCGCTACTCCCAAAGTCTTATCAACCTTGTCCATATTCAGACCAAACTTTTTCCCGTACTCAAAGGCTTTGTTGATGCCTAGCTCGTCTACAGTTGAAACAGCTGGAATGTTCAGAGATTCTGCCAAGGCTTGATACATTGGAACTTTAGGGGAGCTTTGGATATTGCCGTAGTTGTTGATAGTATAGTCGCCAAAGGTGGTTCTGGTATTATCCAGCTCCTTATCTGTCGGCCAACCAGCAGCAACGGCTGGACTGTAAGCAACCAAGGGCTTGATAGTAGAGCCGGGGCTGCGGGAAGACTGGGTTGCATAGTTAAAGCTTCTGAAGGTCGAGCCTTCTGCACTATTGACTCGTCCAACTAATGCCCGGACACCGCCGGTTTTTGGATCCAAGGCAACACTGCCCGACTCAGCCATAGTACCATCTTCTGCTACAGGAAAGAGAGAGACATTGCTGTAAATAACCTGCATGCTGGCTTGGTAGTTCTGATCCAATTCAGTGTAAATGCGATAGCCATTATTAACAATCTCTTCTTCTGTCAAGCCGTAGTCATTGACCGCTTCATTGATGACCGCATCGAAATAGGACGGATAGCGATAGTCTTCTGACTTACCGGCATACGCATCAACCAGCTGGCCACCGATTCCTACAGCGGCTGCCTGATCGGCTGTCCCCTGATCAATAAAGCCTGCAGCAACCATATTTTGCAGCACCGTATTACGGCGATTGGTCGCATTTTCGACTGAATATAGCGGATTGTAAATCTCTGGCCCCTTGAGCATACCAGCCAGAACAGCCGACTGGTCCAGACTAAGCTGACTAGCCGAAACTCCGAAATATTTCTTAGAGGCATCCTCCACACCCCAGACCCCATTTCCAAAATAGGAATTATTGAGGTACATGGTCAGGATTTCCTGCTTGCTGTATTTCTTATTAATTTCCAGAGCCAGGAAAAATTCCTTGGCCTTCCGCTCGATGGTCTGGTCCTGAGACAGATAGGCATTTTTGGCCAACTGCTGGGTGATGGTAGACCCCCCACCCGAGCGACCAGCCGTCAGGATAGCTAGGATAAAACGACTGTAGTTAATCCCGCCATTCTCATAAAAAGTCCGGTCCTCTGTCGCGATGACAGCATTCTGCAAATCTTGACTAATCTCGGTCAGCTCGACATAGGTTCCTTTCTGACCAGACAGGCTTCCCGCTTCATTGCCATCCTTGTCAAAGATGAGCGTGGTAGCTTTAAGGGCATTCTGCAAATCCTTGACATTGGTTGTCTTAGCCACATAAAAGAGGTAGCCGCCGACCACCAGACCAAAGGTCAAGCCAAGAATAAGGAATATTTTTGTCAGATGAAACCTGCGCCAAAAACGACGGATAGGGTGCTGAGAGAGAGGTTTCTTCTTGGTCTTGCCCGAACGGCTGAGACCAGACTTAGCCTGCTCTTCTGTCAGCTCTACCTCCTCTGCTGCTTCTTTTTGAGGTTTCTGTATGGTAAAATAATCTACTAATTTTTCAAACAAATCTTTTAAATTCTTCATAAACCTTATTTTATCACCTTATTTAGGTGCAGACAAGAAAGTACCCTATTTCCTGTCTGATTTTTAGTTATTTTTAAGAAAAAGAGTATATTAAATAGCCTTTTAAAAGCCTCTGCAGCAAGTCTTACCTGACACTGCCTATTTCCAAACAGCAGGCTTTCTGCTACAATAAATGTATGAAATTTACACTCACTATCCCAGATGGACTGCCCGCCATGACAGTCAAAGAGCTGCTGGAAGAACAATTTCTCATTCCGCGAAAAATTCGGCACTTTCTGCGGACCAAGAAGCATGTGTCCGTCAACGGTCTAGCTATCAACTGGCAGACTGTAGTCAAACCTGGAGATGACATCTGCCTGATATTTGATGAAGAGGATTACCCTCAAAAGACAATCTTGTTTGGAAATGGCGAACTCGTAGAAGAGCTCTATCAGGACCAACATCTCATCATCGTCAATAAACCTGAGGGTATGAAAACCCATGCTAATGAGCCAACAGAGCTAGCCCTGCTTAATCATGTTTCCGCCTATGTCGGTGAGACCTGCTATGTCGTTCACCGGCTGGACAAAGAAACCAGCGGTGCTATCCTCTTTGCCAAGAATCCCTTTGTCCTCCCTATCCTCAATCGACTGCTGGAAAAGCGAGAAATCAGCCGCGAATATTGGGCTCTGGTTCAAGGCAAGTTCCCAAGCAAAAAACTGATCTATAAAGACAAGATTGGCCGCGACCGCCATGACCGCAGGAAGCGGTTAGTCGAACCCCAAAAAGGACTCTATGCAGAGACTCATGTGACTAGGGTCAAGCAATTTGGGCAGGCTGCCTTGGTCAAATGCCAACTCAAGACTGGCCGCACCCATCAGATCCGTGTTCATCTAGCTCACCACGGACACCCTCTTATCGGTGACCCCCTTTATCATCCGCAGCCCAAAGGGCGGCTTATGCTCCACGCCCATCGGCTGACCTTCACCCACCCTTTTACGCTAGAAAAAATAACAGTCGAAGCCCGCTCTGACAGTTTTGAAAAAGTATTGAGCAGTCTGAACCCAAGATAGACCAAGAAAAGCAACAGTATTCTCTGTTGCTTTTAGTTTAGAGTCAAAGCGAGGATAAGCTATGACAGCTTACATCACTGAGCCGGAAGTGCACTGATAAGTCTGGGTCTGATGGTTTTCTGAAAAGCTATGCTCAGCAAGTAAGACAGTAAGAAAATGATAAAAAAGCCAAAACTATAAATGGTATTCCGAGGCATTATCGACCTGAAAATGAAGATAATGAAGGGATGAATGATATAAATCATGGTGGCATATCTCTTGGCTATATTATTCAAAATCGGAATATCAATATCAGTCCCATTTCTGACCGCATAGAAGAAAATTGCACTGGACGAGAAAAGGGTACTAGGATAGAGGTCATACTCCGTGCCCATGAAACAGTACTCAAGCAGAATCAAGCCTGCTATTCCCAAGCCAATCGCCCATTTCCTGACAGAAGACAAGTCGTAGGCTAAAATCCGATCTCGATGCTTGGCAAACTGCATGCCTAAAATGAAAAAGGGAAGACCCATAAACAAGAAGTTGCGATAGTACAGAGTGCCACTAATATTGAACTCAATACAAAAAGCCAGAACCAACAAGAATAAGGACACACCAAAGCTAGTTAAGCGGTGAAAATGCTTATAAAAAACCAGATAAAGCGTGTAGATATAAGAAATCGCCAGCAAATACCAGATCGGTGTAGCAGCTGAGCCAATCAAGTCTCTGGGACTGTTAAAGAGGAAAAAGTTTGTAAAATCAGACAGGTCTATAGATGCCATCTTTTCTGTTAGTTCTCTGGTCAGCACTAGGTTGACAAAATGAACAATCGTGTAAAATAGGAGACTGGCAGCTGTCAAAAGAAGCATCTGCTTGAGACGATACTTGACCTTATCCCTGCAAATATTAAAGGAAAAATAGCCCGACAGCATCATGAAAAAGGGAACTGCAAAGCGGGCCACAATTTGATAAAAAACGCCAAATTGCCCCGGCAACAGAAAGTGTAAGGAAACAATACTAAAGCAAGCTAGGGCCTTGAAAGCGTGCAAAGTTGTGTTTTCAGTCTTCATGCAGACATTATAGCATGTTTATTATTACAGCTCATCAAGACCAGATTACACACCCATTAAAAAACATATCAATTGATGACAGGGGAGTGCATATAAAAAGCCCGGACAGGGCTTAGCGTTTAGATTGTTAAACTATTTATAATTTCTCGAGCATCAACGAGCCCGCAATTGCTGGAGCAGGCCTTTCAAACTTTGGTATTTGTAAATGCTATAGGTCAGATAGACAAAACCGTAGGCTGCTGCAGCTAGATAAACTGATAAAAACCAATTCGAAGCAATAAATACAAGTGTCATTAGCAACTCAAT
Source organism: Streptococcus sanguinis (assembly GCF_013343115.1). Classification (NCBI taxonomy): domain Bacteria; kingdom Bacillati; phylum Bacillota; class Bacilli; order Lactobacillales; family Streptococcaceae; genus Streptococcus; species Streptococcus sanguinis. The sequence continues at coordinate 2,285,027 of NZ_CP054570.1, read as the reverse complement.
CCAGATATCTTTGACAACCTCGATCTGCATCCTTTTGGCTAAGATTAGCTCTGCCAATATACTCCTAGTCGCCAGCAATAGCACGATAGACAGCACTGTAGCATTCAGATTGCGCAGAGAAACTGCAAAAATCAAGGTAGTAGCAAAGCTTAAAAGCATGGCAATAACATTTACTTTAAAAATCTGCCTCTCCATTCGCAAGGCTTTTAAGTAGGTATTGATAAGCAGAGCCATCTTGCCCTCGTAGACAGACATAGGAAAGACCAGAGCCATAAATATCAAGGACTCTCTGTAAGCCGGTAGCCAGCTGTCCAAAGCTATTTTCAGAGGATAATACAGCAAAAGCACTCCAAACATAAGAACCATAAGGACATTCCGCAACTGATTGTAAATCTTAGGCAACTTGCTTTCGTCCGTCCGTTTCAAAATCGGAAAGATGACCAAACCGATAGCGTTGATAAAGGTCATCAGCAGATTGGAAATGCTCAGGGTCAAGGATACTTTCCCAAATGTAGCAATGTTCCATACCTTTTGAATCCCCATTCGAACCGTCCCGATAATGAGCATACTGGCTACATTTGATAGCATCAGATTGATACCGACAGCAATATTGCAAACCGTTTCCCGTATATCAAGTTTAAACTGATTGAGAGGTCGCAGGGCCATATCTCGGCATAGATACATAGCATAAAAAAGAGAAACAACTCTACCAATCAAATCTGCATAGACCATAATCTTGAAATCTCGAAAACCTACAAAAATAAAGACCAGCAAAAGCAGTAAATAGAGGAGTCGGTCTCCACTAACAACATAGGAACTCTCCTTTAGTCGATTAGTCATCTGCAGAACGTAAACAAAGAGAAAGCGCAGATTGGTGACCAACATGGTATAAACCAAAAGTGTAAAAACAAACCGACTGCTCTCATCTCTAATAAAGGCAGAAGTTCCTAATAAAAATAAAATTCCAATCCCTGTCAGATAGATCAAAAGCATGAGAAACTGAGAGAAAAACTTTTCTTTATCCAGCTCATCATACTCCAACCCACCGTAGCGAAGGTAGATTCCGTCCACCCAGCCCAGATGAACAAAACCGGCATAGGATAAATAAAAAATATAGAGTTGCCAGTAGCCATACTCCTCTACACCCATAATCTTAGGCAAAATCAAGACAACCAGAGAAGAAACTATTACTGTCAGCAAATTGGACAAGACAACATAGGAAAAATTAGCTATTATTTTTTTAAATCCACCAGACAAATTTACCCTCCTATTTCTTCCTATCTGACGCCATGCTCTCAATTAACCGTAAAAACATGGTTTCTAAATCAGTATGAGCTTGCCAGCCTAAATTCTCAAGCTTGTCCGTATTAAGACGAATCTTAACTGTCGGATTATAGCCTAGCTTTTCCACATCTTCTGCCAAATCAAAGACCAACTTCGTTTCATTGCTACCACTTAGTTCAATAACCATTTCCGCCATCTCACGAATGGAAATAGCCGTCTCTTTATTGGCGACATTATAAGCTTGACCCGCTTGGCCCTTCAGCAGAATGTAAAATATGGCTTCAATGGCATCTTTGGTATAGCAGTAGTTCCGAACAGTCTCCCCTTTAGTTCGGAGAATAATATCACTCTTTTCAAGGACAGCACGCGCAAACTGTGCAAAAACTCTGTTGTCTTCATAGCTCACACCTGGGCCAAAAGTTTGTGACAAACGAGCCATTTTCACTGGCACCTGATACTGATGACGATAGCCTACACACAAGGACTCTGCCATGCGCTTGCTTTCCGAATAACTGCTACGGACACTGGTTGGATCCAAATAACCGTAATCTTTCTCGTTAATGCTGGAAGCATCTGAATTTGTCGTCCCATAGACTTCCAGAGAAGAGAGATAGACCATACTGCGAACCTGCTTGTTTTTAGCCAGCTCCAGCAGTTTTTTCGTTCCATTTATGGCTAGAACAATTGTCTCCACAGGATGCTCAACGAAAAAAGAGGAGTCCGTCGCACTGGCTCCATGGATAATATAATCCAAATCCTCCTCTATCTGCCAATCTGACAGCAAGTCAGCATACACTAGCTGCAGATTCTCACTATGTAAAAAATCTTGAAATAGATCTTCCGCTTTTTTCTGATTTCGCGCCAAGGCCACTACTCTGACATTGGCATCGTACAAATCATTTAAAGCCATCAAAGCGGAAATACAGTGTCTGCCTATAAGTCCGGTTGCTCCGGTTACCAAGACTGTAACATTGCTCAGTTCTCTGAGAATAGGACTGACAGCAGCTAGGTCTTCCATATCCTTTTGTAAAATCGTATTATTGCCCATATCAACCAAAAATTTGTGCATTTTCACGCGCTTCGTAAATAGCTCTAAAGATATAAAAATCAGATGGAGTCGTAATTTTGATATTTTCGCTGCCCCCCATGACTGTATGCAGAGGGAGTCCAAAATAACGAGCCAGTGTCGCAGAATCCGTCATATCAAACTGATTCTCTGCCTGAGCTTTTAAATGTAGGGAGT